>VERS01000096.1 GCA_018882545.1 Mycobacterium sp. | reverse complement strand
GCAGTGCTGAGACCGGGCTGGTGGTGGAAGATCCGCAGTCCGGCTACGTGGGTGCCGTCGTCCGGGTGGAGGGCGGGCGCGTCGAACTCGAGGACCGGCGCGGCCGCACGCGGGTTTTTCCACTCGGACCCGGATTCTGGGTGGACGGCCGCCCGGTGATCTTGACCGCACCGGCCGCGGCGAACCGGACAGTGCCGCAGCGCACCGCCTCCGGTTCGGTGAAGGTCGTCGGCGCGAAAGCCCGAGTCGCCCTGGCCGGCCGTATCTACGTCGAGGGCCGCCACGACGCCGAACTGGTCGAGCAGGTGTGGGGCGATGACCTCCGGATCGAAGGCGTGGTCGTGGAGTACCTCGGCGGCGTCGACGATCTGGCCGACATCGTCGCCGAGTTCCGACCCGGCCCCGGCCGGCGCCTCGGTGTACTCGTCGACCACCTCGTCGCGGGTTCCAAGGAGTCCCGCATCGCCGAGGCGGTTCGCCGCGGCCCGGGCGGCCGGCACATGTTGGTGGTCGGCCATCCCTACGTCGACATCTGGCAGGCGGTCAAACCCGCACGGGTGGGCTTGTCCGCCTGGCCGACCGTCCCGCGCGCTGTCGAGTGGAAGGCCGGGATCTGTCAGGCTCTGGGCTGGCCCCACCGTACGAAAGCCGACATCGCGCGCGCCTGGCAGCGCATCAGGGGTTCGGTCCGCGACTGGACGGATCTAGAGCCCGAACTGATCGGCCGGGTCGAGGAACTGATCGACTTTGTGACCCAGGGGGATTCAGCGGCCCAGGGAGATTAGGCCCAGGGAGATTCTCGGCGGGGTCTCGCGGTTCACCAGAGGGTTGGCACGCCCGGGCAGTCGGCCAGGGCAGGGTCACCGGTGATGATCACCAGGGACTCGATCATTGCCTGCGCGGCCAGCATGCGGTCGAACGGATCACGATGGTTCCATTCCAATCGTCCCGCGAGCAGGGCGTGGTCCTCGGTCATCGCCAGTCTGACCACTCCAAGGCGATCGAGGTGCTTCGCGTAAGCACCAAGCAGAACGTCGGCCTGTGGCAGTTTCCCGAGCCGCTGTTTGGTGGCGATTTCCCATGCCGAAACTGCGGAGACGACGAGCCGTGAGGAGGGGTTCTCGATGACCTCGCGTGCGGCGGGCCCCAGGCGGGTGGGGTCTGTCAGGGCCCAGAGGGTGACGTGGGTATCGAGCAGATAGCTCAACCGTTGCCTTCCCAGGCGGCGAGTTCCTCGTCGGGCAGGGCATCGAGGAAACCGTCGGGCACCGTGTAGGAGACGAATCCCAGATCTCGTGAGTGGCGCGGCTCGATCGGAACCAGACGTGCCGCCGGGTGATCGCCGCGTGCGATGACGAACTCCTCACCACGCTCGACCGCGGCCAGCAGCGCCGACAGATGCGTCTTCGCATACTGCACTTTGACCTGTTTCACATCCCCGATGGTAGGCAGGGAACTAGGGTTAGTCAACCAATGTTGGTCTGCTAGTGATGGACCGGTCGGCCGAGAAGCGGAACCTCGATGCGACACGCGAGTCCAGGGGCCTCTGCCAGTCGTCACACTCCGACGACACGGACCAACTCGCCGAGGCCGTCGAAGTCGGCGGCATTGCGGGTGTACAACTCAAGACGGTGGGCGTGGGCGGTCGCCGCGATCAGCAGATCGGCGAATCTGGCGCGGGGGTGTCGCCCTCGTCCGAGCACGGCGGAGGCAACAAGGCCGTAGCTACGCGCGGCCGCCGCATCAAACGGAATGGGTTCGAAGCGCGCCTCGACCTCTTGCAGCCGGGTTTGTCGCTTGGCGGCCTCGATCGCAGTAGCGGCGAGCAGTGGTCCGGCGGCCAGTTCGGCAGCTGTCACCGCGGAGATCGCCACCTCGTCCGGGAGGGCCGCTCGCACCACCGGGTCGTACCAGTCGATCACCACCGAGGTGTCCAGCAGTCCGGAGCCTGTCACCGGTCGACTCGCTGGTCGAAGGCCGCATCGAGGTCCTCGCGGAATCTCCGATGGTCGATCCGGACGCCCACCGCGGCCAGCTCGTCGATCTCCGCGCGGCTGACGAAGGTTCGCCGGCCCCCGGTGATGGGACGCAGTTCAGCGACCGGTTCACCATTGCGCGTGACGATGAAGGTTTCCCCTGCCGTCACGGCCTCGATCACTTTCGCGTTGTCATTCCGCAGTTCGCGCTGCGGGATTATCCTCGCCACAGACCCAGCGTAGCCGTGATTGCTACAGTGCGCTACAGGGCGTCGACGGTGCCGCTGCTACGAGATCAGTGCGCGGATGTCCTCGGCGGTGAAAGCCGACCCGCCAGGGCCACCAGTGTCACGACCCAAAGCGGCACCGTCGCCCACACTGGTGACATGAGATGGATCGTGGACGCCATGAATGTGATCGGCGCCCGCCCTGACGGCTGGTGGAGGAACCGTGAGGCTGCGATGGTCGCGTTGGTGCGCCACCTTGAAGGCTGGGCCGCGCCCCAGCGCCAGCAAGTGACGGTGGTGTTCGAGCAACCGACGGTGTGTGAGTCCGCGGTAATCCGCGTCGCCCACGCGCCCACGGCCACGCCCAACTCGGCCGACGACGAGATAATGCGGCTGCTCGAGGCCGACGACCGTCCCGGGGACATCACCGTCGTAACGTCGGATGCCACACTGGCCAGGCGGGTACGGGACGCCGGCGCATCGGTGCAGCCGGCCCGGACTTTCCGCAATCTCATCGACCCGCTACCGCGCTGAGCGGGTATCGCGACCCTGAGCGCGCCGATGCTGCGCGCCGGGAGATGTCAGACGCGGTGCAGGCACACCGCCTCGCCGACATTCGCAAGGAACACGGACACCCGCGCCAGGCCGATGTCGCCGGCCTCATGGGCGTATCCCAGGCGCGGGTATCCAAGTTGGAAAGCGGCGACCTGTCACACACTGAGCTCGGGACCCTCCAGTCCTACGTCGCAGCACTCGGTGGCCAGTTGCGGATCGTGGCGCAGTTCGGTGACCGCAGCGTGGAGTTGAGCGGGTAACGGCCCGCGGGGCATGCCCCGGGGTGGGCAGCTCAACTAAGTACGCGTACGCGCTCTCGCGCAAGGAATGGCGGCGAGTTGGCTACGGGGCTATGTCACTGAGCGAGCTGGCGGAAAACGGCCGGCCTGGTAGCCGCCAGCCGGCGGATGCACCTCAACCGTCCGGCCAATTCACACACTCAGTGAGCGCCCACCTCCGAGCGACAGCGGCCGGACCTCAACCGGCAAATGCTCTGCACCGCATCAGTTGTCGCTACGAGGCGGGCAACACTATCGGTGCTACCGACGCGGAGCGGCCCGACAGCACAGAACAGGTCGGTATGCCTGCCGGCCGGTGATGGCTAACCGGATAGCCGCGATAGTTCGTCCGGGATACTCGGCGGCGGTGCCGGCGACCGGGACGGTGACGGCCTGGAAGGCGATGGCCCGGGTGGCCGAGGTGATCGGCATAGAACTCGACGCGGCATCGCTGCGCCTATGAGGTGTAGGTGCGGTAGCGCGCGTCACTCCGGGCTGACTACGGGCAACTTGCCGCCTACAAAAATCTGGCATCACGCTGGAAGCAGTGGAAATCCGTTGTCGTCCAATGCCAAGCGCTCGCCGACGCCATGCTGGAGACGCCATGAGTTCGCTGCGATTCCGCAATCTCGACATCGACCCCTCAGCACCCGTCGCGCAGTGGGGTGGTGGAAGGCCTGCTGGCCGCCATCGACCGAGGATCCCTGCCGGACTGGCGCCGCATCGTTGCGGCGATCAACGCCGACCCGTGGGGCCCACTCGCATCCGATCTGAGCACAGCCATCGAGCTTGCCGAGGATCATGGAGTCGCCGTCACTCTTGGCCGAGCGATCGTCCACGCCCGGCAGCGGGCACACAACCGCGCTCGGGACGAGGTGAGCCGGCGCCTCGCCGCAATGGTCTCGGAATCCGGCTTCACTGCAGCTGAATTCGCCGCGCGACTGGGCACGTCAGCCTCACGGCTGTCGACATATCTGTCCGGGAAAGTCATGCCGTCGGCGGCCCTGCTCGTGCGAGCCGAGGGCATCCGGGCGGTCGCCACCTCTCCCCTCGAGGAGGTGTCGGACGGCTCCGGAATCGACTGACCCACGGCATGACAGCAGCCCCCCGAGTGATCTCCAAGGGCCATCTGACCGGAAATGCAGACGGCTAAAGTGAGAGGGGGCCGCGGCCTTTCCCGCGTGAACGGCGCGGCTCGGCGAATTGTATTGCCCACCATGCAGAGTAGTAGTCGAACACACCGCCACGTCCATGGTCGTTCCGAGCACGCAGACGACTGCTACGGCCTACCATGGGAATTTGCCGGAGGACTCGGGGGGTCACAATGTTGGTTCGTGCCGCGACTCTGTTGATAGCAGCAGCAACGGCGGTCCTCTTCGCAGCGTCGGCGCAGGCCGACCCCGCACAAGACCAGCAGTATCTCGAACTGGTGCGATCCAACGGTGTGACCGGCGGGCAAGATCCCGCACTGATCGCTTTCGCCCAGCAGTACTGCAGCCCCAATCCGCCGCCATTCTTGGACACCGTGGGTGCGCTCTACGGGCAGGGTGTCTGGCCCAGTCAGATCTACATCCTCAAAGTCGCCGCGTCGCGGGCCTACTGCCCGGATCGGATCGCGACTCCGATCCAGCCGTGGTGATCGTTTCGCCTGAGGTTCACGGTCAACTTACTCGTGACACCCTCGATGCGAGGGAACGTCGTTGTCGGATCTGCCTCAATACCTGAGCGCCGTAAGGCACTACGCCACTGCCGCCCTCGACGCCAGGAAAATCTCCATCGGCATCGGCCGGCGCAGCCGCCAGGTGACCGCCATCGGGCGGCTGCCCTCGTGCTTGACGTAGTCGGCCGGGCCGAGGAACACATACGGCGAAGCCCCCAGGGCGTTGGTCTTCGTCTCCCGCACAAAGAGCAAGACGTTGGTGCCCGTGCGCCGATGGTTGATGTAGCGCTGGCCGGTCGGCGACGCGGAGTTGGTGGTCGACTGCGACTCCCAATGGAACAGCTCCGGGCTCACCGCGAAATCGCGGTACATCGTCGTCGGCGAGTAGTCGGTGTCGGTCTTCTTCAGGGTAATCAGCAAGACGTCGGTGTTGATGTCCGGACACCACGCGACACCCTCGCGCATCGTGCTCGGTGTCCGACCGCCGGAGGTCCAGCCGACGGCGGCCAGGATCTCCTCCCGCGAGTAACTGGCGTGCACCGCCAGCGGCACCTGCCCCAAGTCGGCCACCAGATCACCCAAAGGGGTCGTCGGCCGGTGGGCGGCATTGAATCCGATGTCGATCACCTGACGCAGCTCGTCGAACACCGGCTGGTCGCGCAGTTCCCACAGCGCATCGGCGGCCGTGTCGTAGCCGCCGCCGTCGGGGAACAGGGAGTAGAAAAGCATGTCGGCCAGCCGCGCTTCCACCGGACTGCCGGCTTCGGTCGCCGAGCGCAGGATGCGCACGTATTCGTCGCGGCGGACTCGGTCATCGACATGCGCGACGGCCCGGACCCGTTTGGCGAGGTCGTTCTCACGTGGCCCTTCCGGCGCATCGAGTCGACCGGCGTCGCGCAGCAGCCGCGTCCACGATTTGTCCTTACGAACGACGTCGTCCAGTTCCCGGCCGGACTCGTCGAGAAACGACTCCAGATCGGTGTTGGGGTGGGCGCGCACCTCCGAGACCAGAGCGGCCCAGCGGGGTGAAACCTGCTGGCGGATGTTCTCCAGAACCACCTCGCGCGCAACAGCATCCAGCACGATCTGGCTGCCGGAGGGCAGGAACGGAAAGCCGTGCTCGACTTGGCGAGCGAGTTCCTTGCGGCTCAGGCCGGTGAGCGCCCGGAAGCGTTGGTCGAAGCGGAACTCTTTGCGTTGGTGGCCGACGAAGTCCAGCGCGGTGAGCACCGTTTTGCCGGGCGCGGAGCGCAACCCGCGGCCCAGCTGTTGCAAAAACACGGTCGCACTCTCGGTCGGCCGCAAGAACAGCACCGTGTCGACGTTGGGGATGTCAAGGCCCTCGTTGAACAGATCGACCGCGAAGATGACGTTGAGTTCCCGATCTCGCAAGCGCGCCAGCGCTTCGCGGCGCTCGGCGGCTGATGTGTCCGCCGAGACGGCCCGGGCGGGAATGCCGGCATGGTTGAACCGCTCAGCCATGTAGCGGGCGTGCTCGACGCTGACGCAGAACCCTAAAGCGCGCATGGCGCCAACGTCATCGACCTTGTCCCCGAGTTCCTTGAGGATGATCCGGGTGCGGGCGTCGTTGCCGGTGTACACCGCGCTCAGCGCCGCGACGTCGTAGCCGCCGCGCTTCCAGGCGATCTGGTCGATCTCGGTGGGGTCATAGATGCCGAAATAGTGGAACGGGCACAGCAACTGCTGATCCAGGGCATCCCACAGCCGCAGCTCCGCGGCCACCCGGCCACCAAAGAACTCCCGCACGTCCACGCCGTCCGCGCGTTCCGGGGTGGCGGTGAGGCCCAGCAGCTCAATCGGCGCGACGTGGTCGAGCAGCCGACGGTAGGACCTCGCCTCAGCGTGGTGGAACTCGTCGACGACGACCACATCGAAGTGATCCGGGGCTATCCCGCTCAGTCGCGCTTCGGAGAGGGACTGGATGCTGGCAAAGACGTGCCGCCAGCGGGTCGGCTGCTCACCGTCGACCAGCAGTTCCCCGAACGTCGACTCGGTGAGCACCTCCTGATACATCCGGCGGGCCTGGACCAGAATCTCTTTACGGTGGGCGACGAACAGCAGACTCAGGTCACGGTCGTGGGCCTGGCGCAGCCGGCGGTAGTCCAGCGCGGCGACGACTGTCTTGCCCGTTCCGGTGGCGGCGACGATGAGATTGCGGTGCCGGTCGTGGAGTTGCCGTTCGGCGTCGAGTTGCTCGAGCATTTCGGCCTGGTAGGGCTTGGGTTGCACTTCCAGGCCGGACAGAGTGACGACGACGCGTTCAGTGGTCTTCTTCCCAGCGGCGACCTCGAGGGCCTCGCGGAGCTTGTCGCCGTCCTCTGCGGGCCGGTAGAGCTCGAATTCGCGGCTCTCCCAATAGGAATCGAAAGTCGCCCGGAATTTGTCCAGCAGGTGCGGGGTCGACACCGCGGAGAGCCGGACGTTCCATTCCAGGCCGTCGACCAGCGCGGCATGAGAGAGGTTGCTCGAGCCAACGTAAGCGGTGTTGAAGCCGGTGTTGCGGCCCAGCATCCAGGCCTTGGCGTGCAGCCGGGTTCGGT
>VERS01000095.1 GCA_018882545.1 Mycobacterium sp. | reverse complement strand
GCCTCACCCACTGTGAGGGCTACCGCGGGGCAGTGGTCGGCCGCTCCCCGGCGGTGCGTTCGGTGGGTATCGACGCCGAACCGCACGGAGTGCTGCCGGAGGGGGTCCTCGAGGCCATCAGCCTGCCGGTCGAACGCCGCGAGATCGCGGACTTGCCGGGCGGACTGCACTGGGACCGGATCCTGTTTTGCGCCAAGGAAGCCAGCTACAAAGCCTGGTTCCCCCTCACGCAGCGGTGGCTGGGCTTCGAGGACGCCCACATCAGCTTCGAGGTCGATTCGGCCGGCACGACAGGCAGTTTCGTCTCACGCATCCTCATCGACCCGGCAGCCCTGTCCGGGCCTCCGCTGGCCGAACTCGCCGGCCGGTGGTCGGTGGCCGGTGGGCTCACGCTGGCTGCGATCGTGCTGTGAGCGACGCAGGGGTCGGGGTCGCGCCCGGCATCGTCGTCGTCGACAAACCCGCCGGCCTGACCAGCCACGACGTGGTCTCGCGTTGCCGGCGCATCTTCGGCACCCGCAAGGTCGGACACGCCGGCACGCTGGATCCGATGGCCACCGGCGTGTTGGTGGTCGGCATCGAGCGCGCCACCAAGATCCTCGGTCTGCTCACCGCGACGGCCAAGTCCTACTCAGCCACCATCCGGCTGGGTCGCTCGACGAGCACCGACGACGCTGAAGGTGAAGTGCTGGAGGATATTTCGGCTGCGCACATCGATCGTGACGCGGTACTGGCCGGTGTCGCCGCGCTGCGGGGGCGGATCTGCCAGCGGCCCTCGGCGGTCAGCGCGGTCAAGGTCGGCGGCACACGCGCCTACCGGCTCGCCCGGGAGGGTCAGCAGGTGGATCTGCCCGCCCGCACGGTCGTCGTCGACCGGTTCGATGTGCTGGCGGTGCGCCGCGCCGGACCGTTCCTCGATCTGGACGTCGAGGTGGACTGTTCATCGGGCACCTACATCCGGGCACTGGCCCGCGATCTGGGCGCGGCGCTGGGAGTCGGCGGCCATCTGACCGCGCTGCGGCGAACCCGGGTCGGCGGTTTCGGACTGGATCACACCCGCACACTGGAGCAACTCGCCGAAAGCCCGGCGCTCAGTTACACCCTCGACCAGGCCTGCCTGCTGATGTTCCCCCGCCGGGACCTCACCGCCGACCAGGCCGCCGACGCCGCGCACGGCCGGCCGCTGCCCGCCGCGGGAATCGGCGGGGTGTATGCCGCGACCGGTCTCGGTGGCCGCGTCATCGCCCTGTTGGAAGATCACGGCTCACAGACGAAGTCGGTGGTGGTGATCCGCCCGGCGACGCTGACCGAGGGCCGCTGATCAGAGCTGACGCCCCCCGAAACTGAAGCCACGCAGGCGGCCACTCGCAGTTCTTCTGCGCCAGCGCAGTCTCGGCGGGGCCGGGATCGGTCGTAGGCTTGCGGAGTGCAGCGTTGGCGCGGGCCGGAGGACATCCCGTCGGACTGGGGTCGCTGCGTGCTGACCATCGGCGTGTTCGACGGCGTGCACCGCGGTCACGCCGAACTCATCGCCCGCGCGGTCAAGTCCGGCCGGGCCAGGGGAGTGCCGACGGTACTCATGACATTCGACCCGCACCCGATGGAGGTGGTCTTCCCGGGCAGCCACCCGGCCCAGCTGACCACCCTGCCGCGTCGCGCTGAACTGGCCGAGGAACTCGGCATCGACGTCTTCCTGGTGATGCCGTTCACCACCGATTTCATGAAGCTCACCCCGGAGCGCTACATCCACGAACTGCTGGTGGAACGACTGCACGTCATCGACGTCGTAGTCGGGGAGAACTTCACCTTCGGCAAGAAGGCCGCCGGCAACGTCGGGACGTTACGCAAGGCCGGGGAGCGACTCGGTTTCGCCGTCGAGTCGGTTTCGCTGGTCGCCGATCAGCACCAGTCCGAGACCGTCACATTCTCCTCGACCTACATCCGTGCCTGTGTCGACGCCGGCGACGTGGTGGCCGCCGCGGAGGCCCTCGGCCGTCCGCACCGCGTGGAGGGCGTCGTCGTGCGGGGCGAGGGTCGCGGTCGGGACCTGGGGTACCCGACGGCCAACGTGGCGCCGCCGATGTATTCGGCGATCCCGGCCGACGGCGTGTACGCGGCCTGGTTCACCGTGCTGGCCCCCGGACCGGGGATCGGCTCGGTACTGCCCGGCCGGCGTCACCCGGCGGCGGTGTCGATCGGCACCAACCCGACTTTCTCCGGGCGCACCCGCACCGTGGAGGCCTTCCTGCTCGATACCGAGGCCGATCTGTACGGGCAGCACGTCGCAGTGGACTTCGTCGCCCGTCTGCGCGGCCAGCGGAAGTTCGACTCGGTGGACCAGCTCATCGAGGCCATGGGCCGAGATACCGACAGGGCCCGGGTGATCCTGGCCGCTCAGGACTGAGCTCGCCGACCGGCGCTCGGCGTCGGATTTCCGGGCCCCGGCCTGCCTTGCTAGTATTCGGCCCGCAGGTGCTGCAGTCCGCGGCGGCCGTGCGTCCCTTCTTTTTTCGCGGTACTGAAACAGATGGAGTATTCCCATGGCGCTGACCGCCGAACAGAAGAAAGAGATCCTGGGCACCTACGGTCTGCACGGGACCGACACCGGATCCCCGGAAGCCCAGGTGGCGCTGCTGACCAAGCGCATCTCCGACCTCACCGAACACCTCAAGACACACAAGCACGACCACCACTCCCGGCGGGGGCTGCTGCTGCTGGTCGGCCGGCGCCGCCGACTGCTCAAGTACGTCGCCCAGGTCGACGTGGAGCGCTACCGCTCCCTGATCGAGCGACTGGGTCTGCGCCGCTGACTTCAGCCCGGCCCCGTCCGGTCCGATGCGGCACCGGTGTACCATGAGGGCGTCATCGGCCGCGCCGCGGCTATGACGTGCGTCTACCCAGCCAGGCTCGGCCCCGATCGGGCGGTCCTCGGTAGTGGCTGCCGGGAGGAAACTGCCCGGCCGCTTCGATCGACGACCGCAGCCAATCGTCAGCCAGAGCATCGGGTCACTGTGGTGGCGCTAACTCAACAGTGAACGAAAGGCTGTACGGACGCATGTCTGTCGCTGAGATCGAAGAAGGCGTGTTCGAGGCAACCGCCACAATTGACAACGGGAGCTTCGGAACCCGCACCATCCGTTTCGAGACCGGACGGCTGGCCCAGCAGGCCGCCGGGTCGGTAGTCGCCTACCTCGACGACGAAACCATGCTGCTGTCGGCGACGACCGCCGGCAGGAGCCCCAAAGAACATTTCGACTTCTTCCCGCTGACGGTCGACGTCGAGGAGCGGATGTACGCCGCGGGCCGCATCCCCGGCTCGTTCTTCCGGCGCGAAGGGCGCCCATCCACCGACGCCATCCTGACCTGCCGGCTCATCGACCGGCCGCTGCGGCCGTCCTTCGTCGACGGGCTGCGCAACGAGATCCAGGTGGTCGTCACGGTGATGAGCCTGGACCCCAAAGAGCTCTACGACGTGCTGGCCATCAACGCCGCCTCGGCGTCCACCCAGCTGGCCGGTCTGCCGTTCTCCGGGCCGGTCGGCGCGGTGCGGGTGGCGCTGATCAAAAACCAGTGGGTCGCGTTTCCCACCGTCGACCAGCTCGACGGGGCGGTGTTCGACATGGTCGTCGCCGGCCGGGTCGTGCACGACGGCCACGACGGCTCGCACACCCCGGAAGTCGCGATCATGATGGTCGAGGCTGAGGCCACCGAGAACGTGGTCGAACTCATCGCCGGCGGCGCCCAGGCGCCCACCGAGGCTGTGGTGGCCCAGGGCCTGGAGGCGGCCAAGCCGTTCATCTCCGCGTTGTGCGCGGCCCAGCGCGATCTGGCCGGTCGCGCTGCCAGGGAGACCGTGGACTACCCGGTGTTCCCCGACTACACCGAGGACGTCTACACCGCTGTGGCCCACGCGGCCACCGACTCGTTGTCGCAGGCTCTGACCATCTCCGGCAAACAGGAGCGCAACGACCGCACCGATGAGATCAAGGCCGAGGTGCTGGGCCGGTTGGCTGAGCAGTTCGAGGGCCGGGAGAAGGAGATCGGCGCGGCGTATCGGTCGCTGACCAAAAAGCTGGTCCGCCAGCGCATTCTGACCGACCAATTCCGCATCGACGGGCGCGGCATCACCGACATCCGGGCGTTGAGCGCCGAGGTGGCAGTGGTCCCGCGGGCCCACGGCAGCGCCCTCTTCGAGCGCGGTGAGACCCAGATCCTCGGGGTCACCACACTGGACATGGTCAAAATGGCCCAGCAGATCGACTCGCTCGGTCCGGAAAAGTCCAAGCGCTACATGCACCACTACAACTTCCCGCCGTACTCGACCGGTGAGACCGGGCGGGTCGGCTCGCCCAAGCGCCGCGAGATCGGACACGGCGCACTGGCCGAACGGGCCATCGCCCCGGTCCTACCCAGCATCGAGGACTTCCCCTACGCCATCCGTCAGGTCTCCGAAGCGTTGAGCTCCAACGGGTCAACGTCGATGGGCTCGGTCTGCGCCTCCACCCTGGCGCTGCTCAACGCCGGTGTGCCGCTCAAGGCTCCGGTGGCCGGCATCGCGATGGGTCTGGTCTCCGATGAGGTGAACGGCGAGACCCGCTACGTCGCGCTGACCGACATTCTGGGAGCCGAGGATGCCTTCGGTGACATGGACTTCAAGGTCGCCGGCACCAAGGATTTCGTCACCGCACTGCAACTGGACACCAAGCTTGACGGCATCCCGTCCAACGTTCTGGCCGGCGCGCTGGCTCAGGCCAAGGACGCCCGGATGACCATCCTGGAGGTGATGGCCGAGGCCATCGACGGCCCCGACGAGATGAGCCCGTACGCCCCGCGCGTGACGGCCATCAAGATCCCGGTGGACAAGATCGGCGAGGTGATCGGGCCCAAGGGCAAGATGATCAACGCCATCACTGAGGAGACCGGCGCCTCGATCTCCATCGAGGACGACGGCACGGTGTTCGTCGGCGCCACCGACGGCCCCTCGGCGCAGGCGGCGATCGACCGGATCAACGCGATCGCCAACCCGCAGTTGCCCAAGATCGGCGAGCGGTTCCTGGGAACCGTCGTCAAGACCACCGATTTCGGTGCGTTCGTCTCGCTGCTGCCCGGCCGCGACGGCCTGGTCCACATCTCCAAACTGGGCCGCGGCAAGCGGGTCGCCAAGGTGGAGGATGTGGTCAAGGTCGGCGACAAGCTGCGCGTGGAGATCGCCGACATCGACAGTCGCGGAAAGATTTCGCTGATCCTGGTTGCCGAAGACTCCGGCCCCGCAGAGGCTGCACCCGCACCTGCCGATGCCGCGCCCGCCGGTAGCTAGCGACCAGGCGCCCGTCCGGCGCACCGTTCTGCCGGGCGGGCTGCGGGTGGTGACCGAACGGGTGCCCTCGGTGCGCTCGGCCTCGGTGGGCCTCTGGGTCAACGTGGGCTCCCGCGACGAGGGCCGCTCGGTGGCCGGGGCCGCCCACTTCCTGGAACACCTGCTGTTCAAGGCCACCCCGACCCGCACCTCGGTGCAGATCGCCCAGTCCGTCGACGCCGTCGGCGGCGAATTGAACGCATTCACCGCCAAAGAGCACACCTGCTACTACGCCCACGTCCTCGACGACGACCTGGAGATGGCGGTGGACCTGGTCGCCGACGTCGTCCTCAACGGGGTATGCGATCCGGCTGACGTTGAACTGGAGCGCGATGTGGTGCTCGAGGAGATCGCCATGCGCGACGACGATCCCGAGGACACCCTCGGCGATGAGTTCCTCTCCGCCATGTTCGGCGAACATCCGGTCGGCCGGCCGGTGATCGGCAGCGTCGAGTCGGTCTCCGGGATGTCCCGCGGTCAGCTGCGTTCATTCCACGTGCGCCGCTACATCCCGGAGCGGATGGTGCTGGCGGTCGCCGGCAATATCGACCACGACCACGTCGTGGCACTCGCGCGGGAGTTCTTCGGACCCCGGCTGGTCAAGGGCCGCCGTCCGCAGCCGATTCGCACCGGACACGGGCGGGTCACCACATCCCCCGCGCTGACCTTGCTCAGTCGGGACTGCGAGCAGACCCACATGACCCTCGGGGTTCGGGTTCCCGGGCGGCACTGGCCGGACCGGTGGGCGCTGGCGGTGCTCAACACCGCACTCGGCGGGGGTTTGAGTTCGCGGCTGTTCCAGGAGATCCGGGAGACCCGCGGGTTGGCCTACTCGGTGTACTCCGTCGTCGACACCTTCGCCGACAGCGGGGCGTTCTCGGTGTACGCCGGATGCCTGCCGGAGCGGTTCGACGAAGTGGTCCGGCTCACCGCCGGGGTGCTTCAGACCGTAGCCCGGGACGGCATCACCGACGCCGAATGCCGCATCGCGAAGGGTTCGCTGCGCGGCGGCCTGCTGCTGGGCCTGGAGGATTCCGCCGCCCGGATGAACCGGCTGGGCCGGACCGAACTGAATTACGGCCGGTACCGGACCCTGGCCAGCACGCTGCGCCGCATCGAACGGGTGCGGGTCGAGGATGTCAACGCCGTCGCGGCGAAAGTCCTGACCGGACGCTTCGGCGCCGCCGTGCTCGGTCCGCACCGCTCCAAACGTTCACTGCCGCATCGACTCCGGGCCATCGCCGGCTAGACGGCGCGGGTCGAGCCGGCCAGCCGACTGCCCACGGTCTCGTACACCGCCCCGATGCCGTCGCGGGCGAAGGATGAGCCCGCCGGCCAGAAGCGCCGGTACCAGTCGGTGGTGACGAGGTTGACCGAGTTCTTGAAGTTCACCCGAATCCAGTTCTGGACCGGGCGGTGCACGTTCCACATGAATTCCTCGTTGGACCGCGGCCCGATCGTGAGGATGCCGGTGACGATGCTGGTGGTGTCCGGCGTCGGCTCGCCGAACATGCCCCAGATCGAGGCGGGTGGCCGGTTGGCGAGGTTCTCCTCGTTGGCACCGAGCAACCGCTCCACGGACTGGTAGTTCGGCCACGGCCGCCACAGCGTGGCGTCCGGCCACAGGAGGGGATCGGCAGCTACCGCAGCGGCGTTGTTATAGACGACGATGACGTTCCGGTCCAGCGCCCACAGGTCGGACAGGGTCGCCGAGGTGCCCACCGAACGGGGCACCATCCGGTCGCCGAATGCGCCCTGCATCTCGGCGATGACTTCGGCGTGCGTCTCCGGGGTGAAGTTCTTCAGACCCTGGACGTAGACGATCAGGGCTTCCCTGGGGTGGCTGCGGGCGAATGCCGCGATGTCGGCGAACCCGACGCCGGCCAGGGTGCCGCGCAGACCG
>VERS01000094.1 GCA_018882545.1 Mycobacterium sp. | reverse complement strand
ACCCAGCATCGCCATCAGATTCGCGGTGACCACCACCGAGAACGCCCGGTCGCCGAAGAGCCGCAGGTCAATCAGAGGCGCCGCCAGCCGCAATTGCCGCCGAACGAACAGCGCCAGCGCGCCGGCCCCCAGCAACCCGGTGATCGCGATGCCGACGTGCAATCCGTGCGCGACGCCCTCCTTGACGGCGTACACCAGTCCGAGGATGCCGAGCAGGAACATCCCGGCACCAGCGAGGTCCCACGGTCCCCGGTTGCAACCGGGCTGCTCGGGCACCAGCACGATGCCGCCGGCGATCAGAACGGCGACCACGGGGAGGTTGATCAGAAGGACCGAGCCCCACCAGAAGTGCTCCAGCAGCAACCCGCCGACCAGTGGACCCAGCGCGGAGCCCGCCGAGAACCCCGACGCCCAGATACCCACGGCCAGGGTGCGCTCGCGCCCGTGGGGAAACAGCCCGCGGATCAACGCCAGCGTTGACGGCGCCAGGGCCGCGCCGGCGACCCCGAGCAGCGCCCGGGCTCCGATCAGGAGTCCCACCGACGGCGCAAAGGCAGCAGCCGCCGAGATGAGTGCGAAAGCGGTTGCGGCGCCCAGTAACAACTTCTTGTGACCAATGCGGTCACCGATGCTGCCCATCGCGACGAGCAGACCCGCCAGAACGAACGAGTAGATGTCGCCGATCCACAGCACGTCGGTCGCACTCGCCGCGAACTGGACGCTGATGAACGGCGAGGCCACGGCCAGGACCGTGCTGTCGATCCCGATCAGGAGCACTCCCAGTGTGAGCACACCGAGGGCCGGCCAGCGGTAGGTCACGGTCGGCTCCCTTCTCGGCGGTGAACGGGGGTTTCAGTGGCAGGCCAGGTCGACGTAGGCGGTGTGAAAGGCGTCGTGTTGCGGGCCGCCGTGGTGCTCGTGGGGGTGGTCCTGGCGGACCGCGATCACCGTGCACTGGTCGAGGGTTGCGTTCGCGGCCTTGGTGACGACGACGTGGATGCCCGCAGCCTGCAGGGAGTTGATCTGGTCGCCGGCCGAGGTGGGTGAGTCGGCGTGGGCGGAGCCGGCCATGCCGATCGCGAGGGCGGCCAGCACGGGGGCGGTCAGGGTGGCGAGGGCGAACTTCTTGGTGGCGGTTGCGGTGTTCATGTCTGCGACGTTATGGCTCTGACCAGCGGCGCGGCATCGGGCAAGAGATGTATTTGTCGAAACCGCCGATAGTGCAAATGATGCAGCCGCCCCGAGCTGCATCATGATCGACAAGATCACCACGGCGCACAGGTCTAAGTTGGTGCAACGCATCGGCAAGGTGTCGACCGCGGCGATGCTGCAGTTGGAACGCGGACTCTTGGTCTACCTCGTTATGACCGGCTGACCACCCGGCCGTCTACATCATTTGAACCATGAGTGGGTACGGCAGACGCATCTTTTGCCCGATGCCACCGCCGGGGAGGGGGCCATAACGTCGTCACCATGAACACCACGAACGCCACCAAGAAGATCACCTTCGCCATGTTGTGCGCACCGGTGCTGGCAGCATTGGCCATCGGGCTGGCTGAGACCGCCGCTGCCACTCCGGCGGGACCGCAACCCTCGGACCCGGGCACCACCGCAACCACGGATGCGACCATCCACGGCGGTGCTGGTCCCCACGCCGGAACCTATCCCGCGCTCCAGATGCCGGTCAGTCGCAGCGGCCCCCGGCTTGGCGGCCGCGAGCGGCAGTCGCACGACGGGGCCGCCGTCCCTGCCGACGAAGCCGGCACCACTGGCGCTGCTGCAGAACCGGTCACACCGGCCCTCCAACCGCTCCGGCCCGCAGCCGCTGCGGCGGCCGACTGCTACAACTGCGGCCCCGGCACGTATGAAGAAGGCACTACTGGAACCCCACCGCCGGGAAGCTCCCCCAAACCCGGCGCGAACTACATCTGGATCTACACCGACAAGGACGGGAACGGCTACTGGGATGTCTACGGCGGAGCGCCGCACTGTATCGACCTCGGCGGCACTGGGGCTTGTGGACACTGATGGTGAAGCCGGGAGGACCTCCTGCAGGAGGCCCTCCCGGCGAACCGCGATCCTAATTACCAACCGGCACAGGTCTCGTTCACCGTCACGGGTGAGGCGCGGTCAGCACCCGGATGACCTCGCTCAGCGGTTCGGGGGAGGTCGCTACCTCACCGATGTACGGGTGTGACAACTGCAGAACGAGGAACACTTGAGCCGCCACCAGAGCAGCCACGGTGGCCACTACCGGGAAGCGGATCTGGGCGTCTGTGAGGCCGGAGACGACCGACCAGCCCAGGATCACACCACCCATCAGGACGACGACCACCCAGATCGGCCAGGGCGGGCCCTGGTCGGTGGCAGCGGTGAACACACGCTCGGAACGGGCTTGGCTGACTTTGTCCAAATTGGCGAACGATGTCGAGAGCATCTGCTTCTGGAAAGCAGTGCGGGTCTCGACCTTCCCATACGCCTCGTACACACGCCAGAGAGCATCGCCGGCGGCCGGGGATGACTGGCCCTGGATGCTCAGCGACCATTCGGCTTCGGCCGCACGTTCGTAGGCCAGCAGGCTCTGCCGGATCCGGTCCCGATCCGCTGAGTCGAACGCGGCCAGATCGCGGGCCAATTGAACCCCGGCCGCGCCCTCGTCGCGGATTTTGGCGTCGGCGGCGTTGATCTGACCCCACAGGCTGTTGACGAGAAACCCGGTCGAGAAAGCGAATATGGTTGCCATGAGTGGGAAGAACTTCGTCGCATCGCTCTTCACGCGGAAGGGCCGGCGCCGGAGATAGGCCTGCAGGCCCACCGAAACACCGACAGCGACGACGATCAGTCCGAGTAGCAGCAGCCATGCCGGGACGTTGCTCACCAACCAACGGCTCACGATCCGTGCAGCACCCCGTTGTCGTGGGCCCAGGCGGCTGCGGCCGTGCGCGAGGTGACCCCGAGCTTGACGAAGATGTTGGCCAGATGCCGGCCGACGGTCTTGTCGCTGATGAACAACTGCTTGGCGACTTCGCGGTTGGACGCCCCGGCAGCGACCCGGGCGAGCACCTCGGCCTCCCGCGCGGTCAGCCCCCCGGGGGCGGACCGCTGGAGCACCCGGGTCGGCTGCGCGCCGAGTTGGTGGTAGACCGACTCGGCGTTGGCCGCATCGGAGGCCGCGCCTGCCGCGTCGCCGATTGCCCTGCGGGCCTGCGACATCCACTCGAAAACCTGGGCCATCTCGTAGCGCCGCTGGGTGGTGCGATACCGCCGCAGCGCTTCCTGCAGAACGGGCAGGGCTTCAGCTTCGCGGCGTTGTCTGACCAGCACCGCCCCGCGGGAATGCAGTGCCCACGCCCGGAAACCGGGCGAGTCGAACTTCTCAGCGCCCTCCTCGAGTTCGCCGCAGTAGCGGTCCGCCTCGTCGATGCTGTCTCGGGCCAGGGCTATCTCGACGGCTGCGGGCAGTAGCCGGATACGGCCGACCTCGTCTTCGACGTCCATCCGCATCCGCAGATCGTCTCCGGCGCCGGCCGCATCACCGAGTTGACAGCGCAGCAGCGCCTCACCGGGCTGGGGATCGAATCCGATCTCCCGGGCCCGCGCGAAAGCAGCGCGGGCGCCGTCGAGATCGCCCTGCCGGCGACGCAGGTCCCCGAGTTCGTAGTAGCCCTCCCCCGCCGTCGGCGCGTGGAAATCCTCGATCCCGCCGAGGGCGTTCGTCAGCCTCTCCTCCAACACCCGGTAATCGTCTGTGGCACTGAGTAATTGCCACTTGTGGATCTCGCAGGTGGTGCCGTACCACGACGCCGCAACCTGCGGCCCCTCGCGCCACTTGTCCATCGCGGTGGTCCACGTCTTCATGCGGCTCAAATCCCCGAGCCGATGGCATTCGTAGATCACGCCGCAGTAGATGTCACCGGCCCAGTCCACCGGCACCTGGCCGGCCAGGACCGGCATCATCGCCTCGTCCAGTTCTGCGAAGCCCTCATTGGTGCGGGCGAAGGGAAGCTTGGCCAGCCCGTTCGCGGCCCGGCAGAGCGCATTCAACCCCGGCGAGTCGACCCGGCTGACGAACTCCTGCAACTGCTCCGCAAGCTGCGACCCGTCGTCGAACCGGCCCTCACGGATGGCCACCTGCGAATCCACGTACAGCAGATACGCCAGCGCCTCATCATCCGGTGACTGTTCGACCAGCCGCCGGGCCCGATTCAGCCAAACCCGGGTGATCGTCAGATCGCCGCCGTTCAACCACTGCAGGGCGACTTCGACGGCCTTCATCGCCGCCCTCTGCGGTTGGTTCTCGGCGGTCAACCGGTTGAATGCCTCCTCGGACAGCCGGATTGATTCCCGGCCGTACCCCAACCGCCACGCGACCATGCCGAACGTGGACAGGTCGTCGGTGTCCAACTCCGCGGTCTGGCTCGCGCGCCCGAAGGCCTCGTAGGCGGCGCGCCAATCTCCGCGCGAGCACGCGGCCCGCGCGGCGAGAACGTCGTCGTCATGGGTGTCGGCCATGGGCTTAACTCACCCTAGACGCGGCAGTCGCGATTACTCAGCTTCTCGTCGTGCTGTAGATGGAGGGCCCGAACCCGAGAGGGTTGCCGGCGGAGTCGGTGGGCAGTTTGCCCTCGCGCAGGTCGGTGCATTCCTGCGAACCGGTTTTGCAGGTGTACGCCGCGATCTGAGCGGTTCCGGCACTGTAGGGGGAGTCGAACCATACGTCCGTCAACGAATACGTGGTGTTGCCGTAGCGCACCGTCCAGTCGCCGTAGAACCGGTAGACCGGTGTCTCCATGTACAGGAACAGCGTCTCACCCGGCTGAACGGTCTGGGTCAGCGACTGGTTGAAGGTCTGCGAATTGGCCACCGTGGTCCCCGTGGTCGTGGTGTAGGACGTCGAGACCTGCGTGTTGAGCCAGTCGGCGAATTTGATTCCGGCCGACGCCGAGACATTCAGGGCGTATTGCCAGCTGCTGGTGGTGGTCGCGGTGGTGCTGACCGCGTACTGGCTGGTGCTCGGCGAGCTCGTCGCGTTGCTGTAGATGGTGAAGCCATCGGGGAATACGGGATCGGAAAACCCGGTGGCGTACTTCTTGCTTGCGTCGTAGGTGAACGTGCAGTTCGAATCGGCCTGGACGCACAGATAACCCAGCGTGTCCGACTGCCGCTGCGCTTGGGCGACGGGAACGATCACCACCGTCCCAGGGGCGTCCAACAGGTAGGCGTCGTTGCCGGAGACCTTGCAGAGGGCACCGATGGCGGACGAGCATCCCTCCGAGGCCCCCAGCGTGACGGTGTACTGGGCCGTTCCGGCATCCGAGCCGGCCAGATTCACGTTGAGTACCTGCAGCACATCGGAGTTGTAAGACAGCGCATACAGAGTGCCATCAGCGCTGACCGCCACAGCGTTGGTGTCCACGCCGGTGGATACGGCGGCGATCTCGGTGTTGTAGGTCGGGCTTGCCGGGTCGGTGTCGATCACCGATACGACGCCCGTGAAGTCGTTGATCCCGTTGTCGAAGAAGCTGTTGGCGATGTAAAGGCGCTTGCCGTCCGGACTGACCGCCGAATTTCCCACGTCGAAGCCGAACTCGGGTTGGGTCTGCACTTTGACGCCGAACGGGATCGGGGAGCCGACGACGGTGGCGGTGGCCGTGTCGATCACCGACACAGTGGGCTGGCTGACGTTGTTCCCCCCATCGACGACGTAGAGGCGGGTGCCGTCGGGGCTGATCGTCGCCACGGTCGGCTTTCCGCCGACCACGATGGCGGAGCCGACGGTGTTGGTGTTCGCGCCGATCACCGACACCGTGCCGTCCCCGGCGTTGAGGACGTAAACGCGCTCGCCGTCACGGCTGACCGCCACCGTGGACGGGACGGCGCCGACCGTGATCGGGGAACCGACGACAGCGTTGGTGGCGGTGTCGATCACCGACACGGTGCCTTGGTTCGCGTCGGAGACGTAAACGCGGGCGCCATCCGGGCTGACCGCCAAACCCGTATTGCGCGTGCTGCCCGCACCCAGATCGATCGTGGAGATCACCTGGTTGTAGGCGGGGCTGCCCGAGCGGGTATCGATCACCGACAACGAGTGAGTTGCTGCGCCGTCGACGAAGTACGCGGCATACACGCGAGTGCCGTCGGGGCTGACCACCACATCGGTGACGCTGTTGCCGCCGGCCCAGTCGGGAACGATCGGGATGCCGGTGGTGACGGTTCCCAGTCCGGTGTCGATCACGAATACGCGATCGCCCGAGGCGGCGTAGGCGTTGGCGCCGCCGGCGTTGACCGCCAACGCCGTCGGCGTATTGAAACCACCGCCTACCGGGATGGCTTGCACAACGCCGTAGTGGCTGACACCCACCGGGTTGAGGCTCACCGTCACCTGTGCGCCGTCGGGGATCTGGAAGAGCGCGGTCTCCCCGTCGGTGCCGGCCGGGGACAGGACCGTGCCGACCTTGGGGTGCACCGCCGACCCGTTGACGGTGTACCCGGCGATCTGCACCGCGACCTGGCTGGCGTTGTGCAGGGTGTAGACGGGGGCGCTGTTGTCGGCGCCGAACAACGGTCGCGGCACAGTGACCGGCACGTTGACCGTGGTGCCGTGCGCGGGCAGCCCGAACAGTGTCTGCAGATGGACTCCGGCGTCGGCGACCCTGACGGTGAAGGAATCGGTCCCGCCGGTGCGAGCCAGGTCCGCACCCGGGGTGTAGACGTAGAAACCGTCCGCATCGACGCTGACCGTCCCGTGCTTCGGCGCGGCTGTGACGGTGAACTTCAGGGGATCGCCGTCGGCATCCCAGGCGTTGAGCGTGCCCTCCTCCGGCCCGATGGTCCCGCGCAGCTGGCTGGGAGAGGCCGTGGGCCTGCGGTCGAAGAGCTGATAGCGGATCTCCCGGAACAGCGCGCACAGCGCCGCCGCGATCGGACCCTTCCCCGCGACCACCGGGCCCGCGCCCCCGACGAACGGATTAAGGGGGGACGTGGCTGCGCTCACCGGCTGCCCGGCGGCCGCCGACGCGGCGGCCGTGATGGTGCCGCGGCGCGCGCCCAGCCCCAGCAGCGCGGTCTGCAGCGGGTTGCCGCCGGGAGGAACGGGAGCGGGGCCGCCACCCTGCGGTCCCGCGATGCCGGTCACTGCCAGCAGCCCCGTGCTCAGTGCAAGTACCCCCGGCGTCCCCGACGCGACCGGGGCCGGGGCGGCGAAGGCCGCGCCGGGACGCACAGCGGGGAAGATCGGCGCGGCGGAGCCGGCCGGGGCCACGGCTCGGGGT
>VERS01000702.1 GCA_018882545.1 Mycobacterium sp. | reverse complement strand
CCCCGGCGCTGCAGGTGGTGGAGTCACAGGGTTCGGTGTCGCTGCTGCGCGATCCGGTGTCCGGCACGGCCTACGTCCAGCCCGCCGGTTCGCCGGCGGTGGCGGTGACCCGCGCCGACTCCTACTGGACCGGGCCGGTGCCGCTGACCCGCGACGGAGCGACTCTGCTTGCCGCAGCTCGCGATTCGGCGGGCCGGTTGCGGGTGCTCGACTCCAGCAGCTACGGCCAGTACGGCTGGGCGCTCAACGACAGCGGGGTGTTCACCGGTGAGCAGAAGTACGACGCCACCACCCTGCCCGGCGCCGAGACCCTCTTCGGCATCGACGCCAACGGCGACGGCGTCATCGGGTCGGCGCCCGGAAGCGGGGGCGGGGGCACAATCAATCCCGGGACCGCGACGGCGGGATCATTCCCGCTGTCTCTGGTCAACAGCACCGGCGGGGCCTACCGTGACGATCAGATCTTCGTGACCTTCCTCGGTCAGACGACTCCGGGAACCTGGTCGTGGATCGACGCCACCGGCGCTGCCCATCGCATCGACCACACCGCCGCCGACGCGCCGGGTCACCTGGTGAAGAACGCGGTGAACTACGCCGACATGTCCTTCACTCTTGCCGAAGCGAAGACCCTGCCCATTCCGCCGACCGTTCAGGCCGGCCGGATGTACATCTCGGTCGGTGAGCCGCTGTACATCCGCATCAGCCCGGACGACACCGGCTGGGCCGGGCCCAGCCCGACGAACCCGTCGGACCCCAACTTCGCCACGGCCTATGACTGGTACGAGATGAGCTACTCCAACGGGCGCACCGCCTTCGGCGGCAACACCACCCAGGTCGACCAGTTCGGGCTGCCGCTCACGGTGCGCCTCGAACAGGCCTCCACCGGCTTCGCCGAGACCCGCGGCCTGACCCTGACCGGCGATCAGGTGTTCAGCCGGTTCACCCAGAGCGTTCCCGCCGAGTTCGGCTCACTGCTGGTCAAAGATGCCGCCGGCAGACCGCTGCGGATCGTCGCCCCGCGCACCCAGCAGCCGGCCGCGCTCGCGACCTGGCTCGACGGCGCGGTGAACGACTTCTGGACGAAGTACAAGGCCGAGCCGTTCAGCTACGCCGGTCCGGGCTACACGGTGGCCGGGCAGGTCGACGCGAACGCCCGATTCGCCTACACCGTCACCGCCGCAGGGGTTTCCACCCCGTACTCCATGCGCAAGCCCAGCACGGCGGAGATCTTCGCGTGCGACGGCCCGTTCGTGGGCGCCGCGCAGCAGGGGGCGTTTCTCGCCGAGTTGTCCGCCGCATTCAACCGCGGGGTGGCGGCCACTCCGACGCAGTGGGACAACGTGGCCGCCTACTACCCCGCGGGGCAGCGGTGGAACGCCTACGCGAAGTTCTTCCACGAGATCAGCGTCGGCCAGTTCGCCTACGGCTTTCCCTATGACGACGTCAACAGCCAGAGCTCGGTGCAGATCCTCGGCAATGCCCAGCCGCCCAGCCGGCTGACAATCTCGGTTCTGGCCGGCGCGCCGGCGGGCACTCCTGCCCCGCCGAGCACCCCGGCCCCGCCGAGCACCCCGGCGCTGCAGGTGGTGGAGTCACAGGGTTCGGTGTCGCTGCTGCGCGATCCGGTGTCCGGCACGGCCTACGTCCAGCCCGCCGGTTCGCCGGCGGTGGCGGTGACCCGCGCCGACTCCTACTG
>VERS01000701.1 GCA_018882545.1 Mycobacterium sp. | reverse complement strand
GTTTGATCCAGCCCGCGACGTAGGCGCCGCTCACCGGCGAGCCGGTCGAGGGGTCCACCACCCGGCCGGCAACGTTGGGCACCACGGCGGTGTCCTCGTCGAAGGGCAACCCGCCGATCGGGGCGCCCCGGTAGCCAATCGAGCTGAGCACCAGACCGGCCTCCAGGGACACTTCCGCAGCGGTGCCGGTGCGGGTGAACGTCACCCCCCGTGCGCGGCCGGCGCCGGTGATCCGCCGCGGCGTTAGCCGGTAGGCCAGCCGAATCCGGCGACCGCTCGTCCCGGCGGTTGCGGCCTCCGGCAGTGCGGCCAGGACCTCAAGCTTGGCTCGGACACCCGGATCCCGGCAGGTCTGGAGGTCCGCGCCGACCAGGGCGTGGTCGGCGGCGTCGAGGACGACCTCGGCGGTGGTGGTCAAGCCGATCAGTTCGGGCAGGGTGAATGCAGAGTCCGCCGGGCAGCGCCGAGCGGCGACGACGACTTCGCGAACCGCCGAGGACCGCAGAGCCTGAAGTGCGGCATCCGAAATATCGGTATCGGCAAGGCTTTCCGGGTCGGCGGTGAGGATACGGGCTACGTCGAGAGCGACGTTGCCGTTGCCGATCACCACCGCACGCCGATGATGCAGGTCGATCGGCCGGCCCGCAAAGCCGGGATGACCGTTGATCCAGGCGACAGCTTCGGTGGCGGTGCCGGTACCGGGCATGCCCATACCGTCGAGGTCGAGACGACGATCGCCCGGCGCCCCGACCGCGTAGATCACCGCGTGGTGGTGGGCGAGTAATTCGGAATGTGAAAGATGTTTTCCCACCTCCACATTGAGGTAGAAGGAGAACCCATCGGTCCGGCTGATTCGGTCGAAGAGCCGGGAGATCGACTTGGTGCCCTGATGGTCCGGAGCCACCCCCGCCCGCACCAGCCCGTAGGGCGTCGGCAGCTTGTCGAAGACGTTGACCCGCACCCCGTCCTGGCTGAGCAGTTCGTCGGCGGCGTACATCCCGGCCGGCCCGGAGCCCACCACGGCGACCGTCAGTCCGCGGCGGCGGATGCGCGGCGCAGGGGGCACCGGCGCCAGCTTCAGGGGCGGCGGCAGCTTCACCCCGGCCGGCCGGGGCGGATAGTGAGCAGCGTTGACCGCCACGAACGGCAGCTGCCCGGCGGTCAGTGCGCTGTCGGGTCGGATCGCTCCGACCGGGCAGGCCGTCACACAGGCGCCGCAGTCCACGCAGGCAGCCGGGTCGATGTACAGCATCTCGGCGGCGGCGAAACCGGGTTCGTCCGGGCTGGGGTGAATGCAGTTGACCGGACAGGAGTACACGCAGGAGCCGTCGCTGCAGCAGGGCTGCGTGACGATGTGGGGCATCGGGTGACAGTCAGGCGGCGCTGTTGAGGTGGCGGCGCTGCGGTTCACCGCGGAACCGGCTCGGCGGGCCGTCAATCCTGCACAGCCGCCAGATCAGCTTCGCCAGGGGGTTCATCAGGCCGGTTTCGTAACAGAGCATCCGGACATCACCGAACATGTCCTGCAACCATTTCCTGGACTCCGGCGACCGGAAGAAGATTTCGGTCCGGACCTCCCGCGGGATGCCGTACTGACGGAAGAAGCTCCGCGGCGGCACCAGGATCGCCTGGCACAGAATGCGCATGATCAGCGGAACGTTCACCGAGAGCAGCAGGCGCTCGCGGCGGTTCAGGTGCGG
>VERS01000700.1 GCA_018882545.1 Mycobacterium sp. | reverse complement strand
GTGACCGGCGCGGCGCCGGCGGTGCCGTCCGCACTGGAAGTCCACTACGCCTACATGCACCGCCTCGTCGCGGACGGCAAGGTGCTGGCGATCGGGCCGTGCATGGGTGAACCGTCGATCGCCGGACATGCCCCGGTGCCACCCGGCTTCGGCATCCTCACGGTGGGTTCGCGCGAGGAGGCCGAGCAGATCGCCCGCGACGAACCGTTCCACATCATGGGATGGCGGCACAACACGGTGATGGCGTGGACTCCGAAGTTCGGCTCGCTCATCGAGGTGCTGCGCGACGCGACCGGGCCCGGGGTGTGAGCGCGGCGTTGAGCGCGGGTGCGGGAATTACTCACGCCGACGCGGACACCGAGGAATCCCGCGCCCCGCGGCGACGGAGAATGGCGGATTCCGAGGGAATCTCGTTGGTACAGCTTTCTGGTGCCTTTTGGCCGGCCGGTGTGATGAGAAGACCACCGCCACCACTTGACGGAGATACGGTTCGACGAGTGCGCCAACAGTGACACTACCTCGGTATCGGGCAGTCGACGCCGGTTCAACGGGAGGACGACACCACAGTGAGTTCATCGACCCTCGATACGGTCGCTCATCAACTTGTCCGCTTACTGGAGGCGCATGGGGTGACCCATGTGTTCGGTGTACCGGGCGCGAAGAGCGGCAGCGTCTTCTGGGGCGTTGCAGGAGGGGTTGAATTCACCGGCGCCGTATCTGATCGTGCATCCCGGTCGACTACTCGGAGAACAGGGATCTGATGAAGGACCTGTACCACGGGAAAATCAATTGATCACGCGGATTCAGTCTGAGCCGCAATGACTTCGGCGACCCCTCAAACGGACCGGACGCTTCGGTTAACCCTTCCTGCAAGCCTGTGGGAGGCGCTGGATGCCCGAATCAGCCGCACGGGAGAGGGTTTGGAGCAGGCTGCGCTGGCCTGCCTCGGCGAGGCACTCGACGTGCCGCAGCATTCCGTGTTCCAGGTGTCGACCTCCGGTGCACGGGTGAGGGGTGTCTTCTCCGGTGCCGTGAGCATCACCGAGGTCCGGGCGCATGGCGACACCGGGATGCGGCCGTCAGACAATCTGTTGGCCGCACTCATCATCGACCGTTCATTCGGCGGACATGTGCTCGACCTGAAGGCCGATCACGTTGAGGCACAGTTGCACCTGACAAGCGGGCAAGCACTAGCTAGCTATAGGTCCGTCGCGATCATCCCGACAGGCCGCCGGCCGGGTGCCACCGGCCGCTGTACACCGTCCCGAGGATGTCGATCTCGCCCAGTCGTTCGGGGTCGACCTGGTAGGGATCCTCGGCGAGGACGGTGAAATTCGCCGCCTTACCCGGGCTGATCGAACCCAGCTCGTGCTCCATCCGCCACGAGTAAGCGGCCTCCACGGTGATTGCTCGCAGGGCCTGGTGCACCGAGATGCGCTGTTCGGCACCGGCCACCCGGCCGGCGACGGTGCGCCGATTCACCGCGAACGAGGCCAGCGTCAGCGGCGCCGCCGGTCCCATCGGCAGGTCCGAATGCAGGGACAAGGGGATGCCGCGGTGCAACACTGAGGCCGCCCGCACCATCGAGTCGGCGCGCTGCGGCCCCAACCCGTGCTTGCGGTACTGGTCGGCGAAGCCCACCGGGTAGTACGGGTTGGCCGAGACGATGCAGCCCAATCCGGCGATGCGGTCGATCTGGTCCTCGCTGGAA
>VERS01000093.1 GCA_018882545.1 Mycobacterium sp. | reverse complement strand
CAGTCCCGGATCGGCGGCGGCGAGTCCGGCGCGTTCCGCGCCGGCCCCCACCAAGGCCCCGGACGCGCTGCCCGACCTGGCCGCCGCCACTGCCGCTGCCGCCAAAGCCCTTGCCGGAGGTCAAGACTCCCGGCCGGCGGCGGCCAGCCCGCAGCGGCCGCGCCCGGCCCACCAGAAGAACTCGATCCGGGTCGGCAAGCCGTCTGCGACGGCGTCGACCCGGGCTGGGGCGGCCCGCGCGGCGGCGTCACGCTCGCGATAGACGGCCGGCGGCCTTCGGGGCGCCAGTGACACTTCTTGCGGGAAGTGATACCCCGGCGCCGTCGCGTCCCCAATGATGTCAGGGGCGGGCCGGCCCTCCGGGTCCGCCAGGCGGAACCCCGCGGAGCCCCGCGCCGACCCACGGAATCGGGAGACGATGTTCGAGACCCTGGACACCCCCCAACTGGCGCGGTTGCGTCGCAAGATCACCCTGCTGTCCGGGGCCGGCACCTTCCTGGACGGTTTCGACCTGGTGATCATCGCCGTGGCCCTGCCGGTCCTGAAGGACTACTTCCCCGGGATGGGAGCCACCGACATCGCGCTGATCTCGGCGGCGGCGATCATCGGTGCGCTGATCGGCGCCACCTGGGGCGGCCGGCTGACCGACCGGTACGGCCGCAAGGCGATGTACCTGCTGGATCTGTTGTGTTTCGTCGTTTTCGCGCTCTGCGCCGCGTTCGCCTGGAATCCTCTGTCGCTCATCGTCTTCCGGTTCCTGCTCGGACTGGGCATCGGTGCGGACTACCCGATCTCGGCGACCCTGGTGGCCGAGTTCAGCTCCGCCAAGAACCGCGGCGCGCACAGCGGCAGCCTGGGGGCCATGTGGTTCGTCGGGGCGCTCGCGGCCTACGTCACCGGGATCCTGCTCGAACCGCTGGGCCCCGACTCCTGGCGGTGGATGTTCCTGGTGGGCGCCGCGCTCGCGGTCATCGTGCTGATCGCCCGCCGCACCCTGCCGGAGTCCCCGCGCTGGCTGGCCTCGGTCGGACGCGAGGCCGACGCCCAGCGGATCATCCGGGATCTCACCGGTCACGAGGTGCAGATCCCGCCCGGAAAGATCACCAAGCAGCCGATCAGCGCCCTGTTCAACGAGAAGTACCGGCGCATAACCATTTTCGTCACCGGGTTCTGGACCTGCTACGCCATCGCCTACTACGGCATCACCATCTACACCCCGACCATCCTCAGCGAGTTCAACGAGACCGGCAGCCGCAGCATCGCCTATCTCGGATCGGGTGTGGTCGCCCTGGTCGGTCTGATCGGCGCGGTCATCGGCCTCAACCTCGCCGACCGCTGGGGCCGTCGGCCACTGATCATCACCTCCTTCGCCGGCCTGGCGATCGCCCTGCTGATCCTGACGCTGTCGCCCACGCCGAGTCTGGGTTTCCTGGTGGCCCTGTTCAGCCTGGCGGTGCTGTTCGCCAATATGGGCGGGGGCATCCTGAACTTCGTCTACCCCACCGAGCTCTACCCCACCGGGGTCCGGGCCACCGGCATGGGTTTCGCCACCAGCGTCAGCCGGATCGGCTCGATCGCCGGGGTGCTGGTCTTCCCCGGCATGATCGCCGCCTGGGGCCAACAGGCGGCCCTCGGGTTCTTCTTCGCGGTCGCGCTGACCGCGCTGATCATCTGCGTGGTGATGGCCCCGGAGACCACGGGCCAGTCCCTGGAGGCACTCGCCAGGGAGGGCGACTACGAGGGTGAGCTGGCCCACCCATGAGCATCCCGGGCACGATCTGGCTGAGCATGTGGGGCGCCGGGGAGCACCCCGGTGACGCCGACTTCGCCGCGGTCGGCGACTGCGGCGTGATCACCGGGGTGGAGATCTGGACCGAACACCCCGGCGCCGCCTGGGAGATCGAGGCGGCCGTCCGGCACGGCCTGCAGGTCGGCATCCACCTGCCCTTCCACGACCTCAACCCGGTCTCCGACGACCCGGTGGTCGCCGACCGGGCCCTGGCACGCAACCGGGAGTGGCTGCGCGCCCTGGCCGACCACGGCGGGGTGCACGCGGTCCTGCACGGCGGCTACGCCGCCACCGCGGTCGACCGGGCCGCCAAGCTGGCCCGGCTGGTCGAGTTCGCCTCCACGCTGCACGCCGAAGCCGCCGCACTGGGCATCGAGCTGCTGCTGGAAAACCTCATCCCCGACAAGCTGGGCTACTCCCACATCATGGCCTCCAACCTCGCCGAGTGGTCGGACCTGGTGGACCACATCGGGTGCGGGGCCGTGCTGGACACCGGCCACTCCGCGGTGACCGGCATCGCACTGGCCGACGTCTTCGACACCCTGGGCAGCACGGTGCGCGCCATCCACCTGTCCGACAACGACGGCGTCAGCGACCTGCACCTGCTGCCCGGCGACGGCAACGACGTCACCGCCGGACTGGCCGGAATCCTGTCGGGCATCGGCTACGACGGCATCATTACCTACGAGATCAGCCCGCTGCGCTACTCGCTGGCCGACATCCTGCGCCACATCGCCGCCGACGCCGCCCGCTGAGACACCGGAGTGTCAGCGGACCGCCAGTATCCGGTCGGCGAGTTCGGCGAAGCCGAATCCTCCCGGCCGCGAGGTGACGAACGCCGGCGGCGGGTCCAGGCGGTCGGCGTGGCCGGCGACATTGGCCACGCCCACCGAGCGGTCGAATGCGGTGAATCCCGCCTGATCATTGGGCGAGTCGCCGACGAAGACGCAGCGCGACCGGGCCTCGTCGGCTTCCAGATCGAGTTCCTCGTCCGCCAGCCGCAGCAGCATCGCCGCCTTGTCGTGATCACCGTAGAAGGCATGCAGGTGGATGCTCGAGGTGAGGACCCGGGCGCCGTGCCGCCGACACAGTGCGGCCAATCGTCCGGCGGTCTCGGAGCTGACCTCGGCCCGCTCGTGAAGATCCCACGCCACATCGACGCGACGCAGATCGGCATCCATCGCCAGCTGCACCTCGGGCAGCTCGCAGGCGGCCTCGGCGACCAGAGCGTCGAGCCTTCCGCGCTGGGCGAGCCGTTCGGCCGACGGATCCCAGAACCGCGGCTGCCCGCCCCGCAGCACCGCGTAGCCGCCGTTCTCGGCCACGGCGAAGCTGACCGGCCAGAGCAGGGCCAGGACGTCGGCGAATCCCCCGGCGCGCCCGGTCGCCAGGCCTACCGGAACACCGGCGTCCACCAGTGCGACCACGGCCGCGTAGGCCTCCGGTACCAGAGCGCCGCGCCAGGTGAGGGTGTCGTCGATGTCGGTGAAGACCGCCGCGACATCGGTGACATCCATCTCCCGCAGCGGCCGCACGGTCCGGAGGCTAACAGGCCGGTTGCGCAGACAGGTCAGGGAGCTTAACTTCCCTCCCATGGCCCTGGTTCCGCTGAACATGTTCGTCCATCACGACGGCCGGTCGTCTCGGCAACCCATCACCTGCCGCTACCGCTGCGGCAACGCCTGCGCGCACGCCGCCCCCAACACCAGCGACAACGAGTACTTCGGGGACATCGTCGCCGGGATCGGCGCGGCCTTGCCGCGGCGTTCGCTGCTCAAGGCCGCCGGCGTGACGGTCCTGGCGGTCTCCGCCGGTTCGGCACTGGCCGCGTGTTCGACCACCACCGAGTCGGGCCGGCCCGCCCCGTCGGCCGCCCCGCCGGCCCCACCCGGCATGAACTTCGCCGCGGTGGCGCCCAACAGCGAGGACGCGGTCGTCATCCCGGCCGGCTACCGGCAGCGCGTCGTGATCGGCTGGGGCGACCCGGTCCTGCCGGGCGCGCCCGTGTTCGACCTGCGCAACCAGACCGCCGCCGCGCAGCGCCAGCAGTTCGGCTTCAACAACGACTTCGCCGGGCTGCTGCCCATCCCTGATGCGCCCAACCGCTACCTGCTGGTGGTCAACCACGAGTACACCACCGAGCGGTTCATGTTCCCCGGCTACGACGAGGACAAGCCGACCCGAGGGCAGTTCGAGGTCGCCGTCGCCGCTCACGGCCTTTCGGTCGTCGAGGTCGAACGCGGCCCCGACGGCCTCACGCCGGTGCTGGGCCGCTACAACCGGCGGATCACCGCGGACAGCCCGTTCGTGCTGACCGGGCCAGCCGCGGGCAGCGAATTCGTCACCACCGCAATCGATCCGACGGGCCGGGCGGTGAGCGGTTCGGTGAACAACTGCTCCGGCGGGGTCACGCCCTGGGGCACCATTCTGAGCGGCGAGGAGAATTTCAACAGCTACTTCGGCGCGGCTGAGACCTCGCCGGAGCCCTCCCCCGAAACGGCCGCCCGGTGGAAGCGCTACGGCATCAAGGTCGAACCCAGCCAGCGCAGATGGGAGACCTTCGACAATCGCTTCGACCTGACCGCGACACCCAATGAGGTCAACCGGTTCGGCTGGGTCGTCGAACTCAACCCGTGGGACCCGAACTCCACTCCGGTCAAGCACTCCGCACTGGGCAGGTTCAAACACGAAGGTGCGACGATCCACGTCACCGCCGACGGCACCGTGGTGGCCTACAGCGGAGACGACGAGCGCTTCGACTATATGTATAAGTTCATTTCCGCCAGGAAGATTCAGTCCGGCCGTGATCCCGCGGCGATGGCCGCCAACATGACGATTCTCGACGAGGGCACGCTGTATGTCGCCAAGCTGTCCAGCGACATCCCAGCCGCGCAGATCGACGGCTCCGGCAACCTGCCCGCCGACGGTTCTTTCCGCGGTTCAGGAACCTGGATTCCGTTGCTGCGATCCGGTCCGGACGGGAAGGCGGAGTCACTCGTCGACGGGATACCGGCGCACGAGGTGGCGGTGTTCACCCGACTGGCCGGCGATCAGGTGGGCGCGACCAAGATGGACCGCCCCGAGGACTTCGAGGCCAACCCCAAGACCGGCAAGGTGTACGTCGCGCTGACCAACAACGACAAACGCGGCGCACCCGACAAGCCCGCGGCGGATGCGGCCAATCCGCGCAACGACAACAAGAACGGCCAGATCCTGGAGATCACCGACGACCACGCCGGGACGTCGTTCACCTGGGATCTGCTGCTCGTCTGCGGCGATCCCGCCGCTGCGGACACCTACTTCGGCGGCTTCGACAAGTCCAAGGTCAGCCCGATCTCCTGTCCGGACAACCTCACCTTCGACTCCTTCGGCAACCTGTGGATCGCCACCGACGGCAACGCCCTGGGCTCCAATGACGGCCTGTTCGCCGTCGCGCTGGAAGGCCCCACCCGCGGCGAGACCCGCCAGTTCCTCACCGTCCCCCTCGGGGCGGAGACGTGCGGGCCGACGATCTCGCCGGATCTGGTGACGGTGTGCGTTCAGCATCCCGGCGAACACGACGACAACAGCCTCGACAACCCGCTCTCCCGCTGGCCCGAGGGCGGCAACGGTACGGCGCGCCCGGCAGTGGTGGCGGTCTGGCGGCAAGGCGGGGAGATCGGGGTTTAAGGGACCGTCTCGCCCGGCCGGGACCGCTGCGCCCACACGGCATAGAGCGGGTCGCCCGGCCACGGCGTCGGACGCTGCTGCGCGCGGGGCTCGTCCCAACCGACCGAGCGGTAGAAGTACTCGGCCACCAGCCGTACATGGAACTCGTCGTCGGTGGCCAGCCATCCGCGGATCGCCTTGGTCGGGAAGCACCGGTTGGAGAACGTGCACACGAACGGCGCGCCGGGCCGCAGCACCCGGGCCACCTCGTCGAAGACTTCGAGCGGCCGCACCAGGTAGTCGACCGACACCGTGCACATCGCCCCGTCGAAGCAGGCGTCACCGAACGGCAGGGTGGGCTCGCGATTGAGGTCGTGGACCACCCGTTCGTGGGCCTGCGGGTTCTGGTCGAGCTCGAAGGCGTTCATGCCGAGCACGACCAGCCGTTGCGGGGTCCGGGCCAGGTGCGACACCCAGGAGCTGCACAGGTCGAGTACCTCGCCGTGGAGGCCGAGTTCGTCGTAAAGTTCGCGCACGGCGGCAATGGCACCCTCGTCGATGTGCTGCACCAGCCGCGGTTCGTCGTAGAAGCGACCGTCGTCGTCATCGTCGAACCGGGTGAAGAAGCCGTCGGGGAAGCCGTGGTAGCGGTCCTCGCGCGGGACGGACACGGCATCGCCGGCGGTCACTGACGGGGTCCGGTCGCTCAGCGCAGGGCCGCGTCGAGGGTCTCGTGCACGGGAACCCCCTTGTCGTCGGACATCGAAGCCAGACCGCCTCTCCCGGACAACCCTAACGGTTGCCCGGATACCGAGCAGGGAGAACCGGATCGACGTGAAGCCGCGAGGCTCCATCGTTATCAGCAGTCACATTGTTAACATCACCCGAGTGAGGAACCGGGCGCTGACGGCACATCTGAGCAGCACACACCCGGTATCCCGGCGTCAAGCTCTGCGCTACGCCGCCGCGGCATCGGCGCTGACCGGGCTGGGTGCGGCTGCGGTGCAGGTGGGCACGCCCACGGCGGCAGCCGCCGCCCCCCAGCTGATCGACTTCGCGATGCGCCAGATTCCGGCGGAGTACATCTGGGCGGCCGGTTACGCCGGGGTGATCAACTACGTCTCCTTGTCGCGCCCCGGCTCCTCGTTCGGCGCCAAGCCGATCACCCGGCCCTACGCCGAGTCACTGACCGCCGCCGGACTGGTCATCGTCAGCAATTACCAGTACGGAAAGCCCGGCGGGACAGCGCCGTCGGATTTCACCCGCGGATTCGCCGGTGGTGTCGCCGACGCTCGCACCGGCTGGCAACTGCACACCGCGGCCGGTGGCGGCCAAGGTGCGCCGATCTTCTTCAGTGTCGATGACGACATCAGCCGCGACACCTGGAACACCCTCGCGCTGCAATGGTTTCGCGGCATCAACTCCGTGCTCGGGGTCCAGCGCACCGGAGTTTACGGAGGTATCGCGGTGTGCCAGTGGGCCGCTGCCGACGGCGTCATCGGCTACTCGGGCACCCCCGGCCGCCGGTGGGCCTGGCAGACCCGGGCCTGGTCGGGCAACCGCGTCGATCCCGCGGCCGTCCTCTACCAGCGGGTGGTCAGCACCGCGTCGAATCCGGGCCCCCTGGTCGGCGGTATCGAGGTCGACGTCAACGACGTCCTGGCCGGGGACTGCGGCCAGTGGAACCTGCATCCCTGACTCCGCCGGTCACCCGCCGCCCGTCCCGCGGCACGCAGCCAACAGGGCCTCCGCGGTCGCGTCCGACGAGGCCGGGTTCTGACCGGTGATCAGCAGGCCGTCGCTTTCGACATGGCTGTTCCAGTCCTCGGCGCGGCGGTAGTCCCCCCGTTGCCGCGCAGCATCTCCTCGACGAGGAACGGCACCACCTCGGTCAGCCCGACCGCCGCCTCCTCGGTGTTACTGAAACCGGTGACCCGCTTACCGCTGACCAGTGGCTCGCCGGCGGCATCGCGCACATGGCGCAGCAC
>VERS01000092.1 GCA_018882545.1 Mycobacterium sp. | reverse complement strand
GGCCGCACCCGCGCCGCCGGCGCCGCCGTTGCCCCACAAGACCCCGGCCAGACCACCGGAGCCGCCCAGGCCGTTGTTCACCCCGGCGATACCCGCACCGCCGGCGCCGCCGTCACCGAAGAGGAACGACGACCCGCCGGAGCCGCCGTTGAATCCGTTGCCGCCGTTGCCGAACAACAGACCGGCCTGACCACCCCGGCAGGCCACCCCCTGGTTGCAGGTGGTGGCGTCCCAGGAGAAGCCGTTGCCGATCAGCAGGCCGGCATCGGGGTTTTCGGCCGTGCCGTTGCCGATGAAGATCCGGATGAAGTTCTGGAACGGATTCGCCGCCGCAGCCTTACCGATAGCCGACACAGCCGGGGAGTACACCGACACCGGTGTCACCGGATCCGAACTCGTCGTGGTCGCCGCGGGCTTGACCGTGCTCGATCGGCCGCCGAGTTCGCGGCGACTGGCCGCCACCGCTGTCCACGCCAACGGCGCCGCTGCCGGTGCCCCGCCATCCCCAGCGGCACCCAGCCAGGACAACAGCGTGTCGCTCAGCGAGGACACCGCACCCGATGCTGCCGGGGTCGCCCGCATCACCGGTGCCGCCGCGGCGGGGGCTGCCGCCGTCGCCGGGGCAGCCACCGACTCTGACGGCCGAGGACCTGCCGGCACCGCACGCGGCGCCGGGACCGAGGTGATCTCCGACGCCGGAGCCGGCGCAGGGGTATCGACGTCGGCCGGAACCGAAACCCCAGGCGTCCAAACCGTTTCGCTCGGCACAACAGGCGGGGCGCTCTCCACCACCGGAGCCGGCGCTGTCCGCGCACCGCGTCGCGGCACCTCCACCACCGCGGCACTCCCCGATCCACGTGCCACCGGCACGTCCACCACCGGATCAGGAACGCTCACCGGCGCGGTCCCGCGCGAGTGATTCGGGGCCGGCGGCTCAACCGCGACCGGCACCGGTGGAACGGAAACCTCCGGCACGTCGATGTCGGCTGGGACAGCAGGCTCGGATCGGTCGGCCGGCGCCTGCGGGACGGTGGAGTGAGAGCGAGGCCCACGCGCCCCGGCGCGCGGCGCGGTCGCATCGGTAGACGGCCGCGTCCGCGTCGCGGCGGACCTAGCCCCGCTGTCGTCCGAGGAACCCGCCGAGCCCGGCGACCCGGTGGTGTCCGCGTAGGCGACCGCAGGCACCGTGACCACCGCCGCGCCCACCCCGAGAGCCACCGCCAAAGCACCGACCCGCCCCACACACCAGGCGTAACCGGTGGCGCGGGTCTGCAATCTCGTGCGGTTCAGGTCCGGAATGGGCCGTAGCTTGCTTGAGTTCGCCGACGCTTTCCGCTCTGCCGCTCCAGCCATTCTGCACTCCATGAACCCGGGGTCGGCGCTGCTCGCCTAACCACGTCCCGGGGCCGCGCATGGCGACCCGCGGCCGGAACCCTACACGAATGTTCATATTTATCGACATAACATCAGGAAAATACGCACCGTTTGCTCAGCAAGATCTGTCGATTGCGAGGCCAAGGGCTGCGCGAGAGGGACATGTTGCGGCACCGGTCCGCCCCCGTCCATCTCTGGGCGAACGCGGAGCCCAGCCGATGAACTGTGCGAAAGCGGACTGGTGCCGACCCTGGCGCCGGTGCGGGAGCCGGTGCCTGCGGGTGTTGTGCGGCCTGCCGGCCGCGCCCAAAAGCTAGCATCATGAAATCTGAATTGTCCATGAATATCGACATTCGACAGCGTCAACGCGATGTTCTGCGGGGTAATCTGCGGTTATCCCGGTCGGTGTCCAGCTGCATCCGTATCGTGACGGGTGTGAACGCGGACCTGGCAGGAGGGCCGATGATCGACGACAGACATCGCGAACTGGGTGCGGTGTTGTCGTATCTGGTCGGCCGACAACTACGCACCAACGAAATCGTCAGCGCCCTGGGCATCTCCCGATCGGCCTACTACCTGGCCCGTGACGAGGGCCGACTGACGTCAGCGGACAACCTGATCCGCCTCGCCGCCGGTTTCGGGCTCAACCCGGTGGATCTCTTGGTCCGCTACGGACTTGTCGACGAGGATCCGGTGATCGACTACGCCGACGAGCTGCGCGGCGCGGCCGCCGTGCGGTCCCGACTCACGAAACGTCTGGGCGATTTGCGACCGCGTCACGACGCCCCTCCCATCTGATCCGCGGTTCAGTCTGGGGTCTGCCATGGGATTTCTGTATGCCGCCAACCTCGTTGTGCTTCTGGTCGCCGCCTGGGCCGTGTGGGCCCGCCGGCTGACGTTTCGGTCGCGGTGGGATTCCTCGATCACCTACGGGATCGTCCTGTTCGGCATGGGCGCGGCGCTGGATTCGCCGTGGCCGGGCGTGGCGACGGCGTCGTATTCGTTGACCGGCAAGTACTACCTGCTGATGTTCGTCGGCCAGGTCTGTTCCCTATCCGGCGGGGCGATGGGCATCCGGGACCTCTATCAGAGGCTCCTGCCTGACAACGCCCTCGAGCCGTTCATGCGGAATTGGATCGCGCCGATGATCGGCGCCGCCTCGGTGGTGATGCTGATCTGCCTGCTGTCCAGTCCCGTGACCTCGACCATGCCCGCGCAACATCTATACCTGGTGCGGCCGGACGGCTGGCTGACGGTGTACTGGATCGCGTTCGTCGGCGTTTTCTTTGCGTTGGCAGTCATCGCGATGTTCGGCGCCAACCGGTTGCGCGCCGATCCCCGCTCGGTGACAGCGACGCGGCAGTTGCTGTGCCTGGCGGTGGGCAGCCTGGCGATTGTGCTCGTCGGCTTCGGGATTGTGACCCACCGGCCGGAGATTCCCCTTCTGCTGGTGTGGCCCTGCGCCTACGCGGCCATCATCGGCGGCGCGATAACAGCGGTGACCTCCTGGCGGCACCGGCTGTCGTCGTTGTTCAGTTCGCACGACGCCTGGTCTCGTTGACGGCCGTCGGCCCGCTGGTTCGACGGAACCGGGTGCGCCGTCGACGGGCATTCCGACAACCGCGTGGCCACCATGGGCCTTGACCGCGCACCTGAGCTCAATGGCGCGGGGCATTCGCCCGATACACGCAAAAATGCGGCCTGAGCAGCCTTTTCCACTATTGATGGAACTTGCCCCAAACGTCGGTCTTACACAGCCGGTTTCCCATGTTCGAATCATGCCGGGGGCACGTCAGAGGGGGTTTTGGTAGACCGTCTGAGATCCCTTAATCCATCGCTTAAAAGTTGTCTTCTGTGAGCGTCTTGACCGTGTGCTTCCGGTGATCAAGGGCGCAGCGGCCGTAGGGCTGCTGTCGGTGAACCGGTTTCCCGGGCTGGCTCCGCTGACAACGGCGATGCTGACGCTCTATTTCGTCCTGGCCGTCGGGGCGCATGTGCGCGTTCGTGACAAGGCCGTCAACGCCCTCCCTGCGGCGGCTTTCCTGGCCACCTTTGCCATCATGACGGCCAACGGCCCCGAGAAGTCGGACCTCCAGCCCCGCCGCTGACCGCTGGGAGACCGGCCGCAGACGCGCACCCAGCATCGCTAGAATTGGGATGTGGCTGCTGAAGGAATCACCAAGAACATCCTCTCCGTGGCCGCCGCACTCACCGCGGGGTATCTCGTTTGGCTTGGCGGCGTTTCGCTGATCATTCTCGTCGCGCCGGTGTCGCTGTGGGCGGTGGGCGCAGTTGTCCATCTGGTGGCAATCACCGCTGCGAGCCTTGCTGTGTCGCGGCGTCACCACGCCGCAACCGCGGCGATTTACGCCCCCGTCCTGCCAATCATCGCCAGCGTCTACCTCCTGCTGTGCCTGCCGCGCTAGCCGCAGATTGGCCGCCGTCGTTCGGCCAAGCAGTGCGGGCAGGACGTACCTAAGATCGTCCTACGGTCACCAGTGTCACCCGGGGGTCATTCCGACCCCGCCTCGTAGCGATGAAGGAGCTTCCATGACCACCTCTGCCGCCGGTGCAGGTCCAAGCCGGCGGTCGCTCCATCGACCGCCACGCTGGGCCGTCGTCGGGGTTGCCGCCCTAGCTGTCACCAATCTCGCCGCATGCGGGGGGCGAAACTCCGAACCGGCGGCGTACCCGGATCGCGAGATCACCTTCGTGGTGCCCTACACAGCCGGTGGACCGACCGACACCGTCACCCGGCTGATCGCGGAGCCCATGGGCGAGAAGCTCGGCCAGCAGATCGTGGTCAAGAACGTCACGGGCGCGGGTGGCACTGTTGCGGCCGGGCAGGTTGCCGACGCCAAGCCCGACGGCTACGAGGTGCTCATCCACAACATCGCCATGTCGACGGCACCTGCGCTCTACCCCGACCTGCCCTACGAACCGCTCGTGGATTTCAAGACGGTCGGTCTGATCACCGATGTGCCGATGACGATCGTCGCCCGCAAGGACCTCCCACCGACGACGCTGGAAGACCTGGTCGCCTACGTCAAGAGCAACGCTGACACGATCACCCTGGCCCACGCCGGGGGAGGCTCGCAGCTGTGCGGGCTGCTGATCGAGCAGGCGATCGGCGTCGACCTGACCGAGGTCCCCTATGACGGCACCGGGCCCGCGCTCACGGATCTGGTCGGCGGCCAGGTCGACTTCATGTGCGACCAGACGACCAACACCGCGGGGCAGATCCGGTCCGGGGCGATCAAGGCCTATGCGGTGACCACCCCGGAGCGGGTCAAAGCGCTTCCGAACCTTCCGACAACGGCCGAGGCGGGACTTCCGGACGTCCAGGTTGCCGTCTGGCACGGGCTCTACGTGCCGGCGGAGACCCCCGACGGAGTCGTCGCGAAGCTCACCGAGGCCCTGCAGGTCGCCCTGGTCGACCCGAACGTCATCGACAAGATGGCCGATCTCGGCACCACCCCGGTGGCTGGGGACCAGGTGACCCCCGACGCCCACCGGGCCAAACTCACCGAGCAGATCGAACTCTGGACACCGATCATCAAGGGCGCCGGGGTCAAGGGCGGATGAGCGAGGACCCGGCGGCGTCGGGGACGGCGGGCCGTCGGCCGGGCAGCCCCGACGTGCTGGCAGGCGGCACCTTCGTCGTACTCGGCCTGGCCTTCGCACTCGGGGGCAGGACGTACGGAATGGGGTCGACGCTGGCGATGGGCCCCGGCTATCTGCCGGTCGTGCTCGGCGTCATCCTCGCCGTCCTGGGCGCGTTCATCACCCTGCAGGGCCTCCGCGGAGGTAACCCGGACGACCGCGCGGCAGCGGAGGAGCGTGGACCGGTGCCCTGGGCGCGCGGAGGCATGCTCGTCGCAGGGATTGTGTTCTTCGGTGCGACTGTCGAGGGACTCGGGCTCGCGCCGGCGCTGTTGGTGACGACGTTCGTCGCCGCGCTGGCATGCCGCGGCGTGAGTCCGCTGAAGGCACTGGCCATCTCGGGCGGCCTGACGGTGCTCTGTCTCGGAATCTTCGTCGGGTTGCTGCAGCTGCGCCTGCCGCTGTTGGGCGATTGGCTCGGGGGCTGAGTTTGGATCTCTCCGGACTGGCACTGGGGCTCGAGACGGCCCTCCAGCCGAGCAACATCCTGATCTGTCTGCTCGGCGTCACGCTCGGCACCATGGTGGGCGTGCTCCCGGGCATCGGGCCAACCGCCACCGTCGCGCTGCTGCTCCCGATCACCTTCACCTTCGACCCGATCGCATCGCTGATCATGCTCGCCGGCATCTACTACGGCGCGCAGTACGGCGGCTCGACTACCGCAATCCTGATCAACCTTCCCGGCGAGTCCTCGGCCGCGGTCACCGCGCTGGACGGCTACCAGATGGCGCGACAGGGCAGAGCCGGTCCGGCGCTCGCCACTGCGGCGCTGGGCTCCTTCTTCGCCGGGACCGTCGCCACCGTCGTCGTCGCGCTGTTCGCTCCGCCGATGGCCTCCGCGGCGCTCAAATTCGGCCCGGCCGAATACTTCTCGCTCGTCGTTCTGGGCCTGATCATTTCCATCGCGCTCGCCAGCGGCTCGACGGCCAAGGCGCTGGCGATGATCGTGCTGGGGCTGCTGCTCGGCACCGTCGGCCAGGACCTCTTCTCCACCGGAGTTCCTCGGTTCACGTTCGGCATCCGCGAGCTCTACCAGGGACTCGACTTCGTCTCGATTGCGGTCGGCCTGTTCGGCCTGGCCGAGATCATCCGCAACCTGGAACACCGTCAGACCCCCAGCGTGATGAGTACGAAGGTGCAGGGGCTGTGGCTCGGCCGCGAAGACTTCCGCCGGATCCGGATGCCGGTGCTGCGTGGAACCGCGATTGGCTCGGCGCTCGGCGTACTGCCCGGCGGTGGGCACGTCCTGGCGGCGTTCACGTCGTACTCGGTGGAGAAGCGGGTGTCGAAGCATCCCGAGAAGTTCGGACGGGGCGCCATCGAGGGCGTTGCCTCGCCCGAGTCCGCGAACAACGCCGCGGCGCAGACCTCCTTCATTCCGCTGCTCACGTTGGGCCTGCCGGTGCACCCGGTGATGGCGCTGCTCGTCGGGGCGTTCATCATCCAGGGGATCACGCCCGGACCCAATGTCATCAACGATGAGCCGAAACTGTTCTGGGGCCTGATCGCGTCGTTCTGGGTGGGCAACCTGCTGTTGGTGCTGCTGAACCTGCCGCTGATCGGCCTCTGGGTACGGCTGATTTCGGTTCCGCGCGAGGTGCTGTTCCCGGCGATCATCGCCTTCGCAACCATCGGGTGCTTCTCGCTCGGTCTGAACCCCTGGGACGTTTACGTGATCGCGATCATCGGTGTGATCGGCTACTTTCTGATCCGCTGGGGATGCGAGGCCGTGCCGCTGCTGTTCGGCTTCGTCCTCGCCCCGTTGTTGGAGGAGAACCTGCGGCGCGCGTTGATCATCTCCCGGGGCGACCTGAGCGTGTTCGTGACCAGGCCGATCTCGGCTGTGTTGCTGGCCCTCGCCCTAGTCGCGCTGGTCATCGCGATCCTGCCGGCAGTACGACGGAAGCGCGACGCCGTCTTCAGCGACGAGTGACCGGATCGGCGTGCGCTCTGTTAGTTGTAGTAGCTTGAAGCGGTGACGGCCAATATCTGGATTCTGGGCGGCTTCCAGAGCGACTTCGCCCGCAACCTGACCCGGGAGGGCCACGACTTCGCGGACTTGACCCGCGAGGTGGTCGACCAGACCCTGGCCGAGTCGATGATCGACGCCGCCGATATCGACGTCGTCCACGTGGCCAACGCCTTCGGGGAGATGTTCGCCGGGCAGGGCCACCTCGGCGCGATGCCGGCGACCGTGCACGACGGACTCTGGAACACCCCGGCCACCCGCCACGAGGCGGCGTGCGCCTCGGGCAGTGTCGCCGCCCTCGCCGCGATCGCCGACCTGCGGGCCGGCCACTACCGCACGGCGCTGGTGGTCGGGGTGGAGCTGGAGAAGACCGTGTCCGGGGACCTCGCCGCCCAGTACCTTGGTGCGGCGGCCTGGAC
>VERS01000091.1 GCA_018882545.1 Mycobacterium sp. | reverse complement strand
TCGTGCGCGGCTGCGGCGTGACGGTGAGCACTCCCACCTCGGGGGGTGCCGCTTCCGGCTCCGCCACGGCCGAGGATTTCTTGCAGCCCGCGAGAGCCGGCACCAGCATCATCAGGACGAGGGCCAGTTTCCAGGGGTTGGCAGCAAGCATCGTCACTCTCTCCACACGTCGAAGCGCCCGGGGCGCAGAAACTCCACTCCGCGCCGTGTGTTTTCGGCGCAGATGCTTTCTCGAGCGTTTCGGATCCCCCGCGCGATTTCGGCGCGTCCTTCGTCGCTGGGCGGTGATCAGCGCGCCGAAATCGCGGCGTGGATCTGCGCGAGCACCCGCTCCGGGTGCTGTGTGATGTCCAGCCAGGTGAACCGCAGCACCTGCCATCCGCGCAGAGCAAGCCAGTTCTGCCGGACACGGTCCTTCTGGAACGCCACCTGGTCGCTATGGAAGGCCCAGCCGTCGATCTCGATGGCCACCTTCTGCGCGGGGAATGCGACGTCCACCACGTAGGCGCCGACGCCGTAATTGGTTCGCCACCCGCTGATCCCGGCCCCACGCAGCAACTGAACCACTCGGCGCTCAGCCTCCGACCGAGCCCCGCTCGCGGCGGCATCGAGCATCCGCCGGGCTGCGGGCGAACCGTAGCGGCCTCGGTTACGGGCGTGCGCCCGCTGCAGATCGGTGAGACAGACCCGCCGTTGCAGTGCTGAGTCCATGATCTCCGGACCGCCGGCCCTGTGGGCTGCGGCCTCCAATACCGTCAATGCGATGCCGGTGACCCGAAGCCCGCGGTCTTCGAAGATGTCCTGCTCGCTGAGATCCCGGCGACGAACCCTCACTCCAGGCGCGCGCCGGCCGTGGCTGTTGCGGGGTACCGTCACTTCCAGCTCGCCCGGTTCGATCGAGACCAGCCTGAGCCACCAGGCGGCGGTCAGGCCGCTGGCCGCCGCACTGACCCCGTATCCCCACACCGTGGCGCGGATGCGGGCGGCCGTGGTGAATGGGCGGTCATCGGCGAAGTAGACGCCGGGAGCGCAGCGCCGCCACCGCCCGGTGTGGACCCGCCGCTGGATGGCAGAGTGGCTAAGACCGCCGCGGCGGGCCTGAGTGAGGGTGATGACGCCGTCCTGGCGGCGCAAATAGTTGTCGATCATGCTTGGTCGGACGGCCAAGCGGCCCAACCGGTTCCATTTCGGCGCGACTATCGGCGCCCAGCGGCGATCAGCGCGCCGAAGTCACCCGGGCGACCCCCGCCGATCGCAGCTCCAGGGCGGCCAGCCCGCGGACCGCCGAGGGATCCTGTTGCCGCCAGGCCCCGACCGGATCGGGGCTGACCTCGGTCAGTCGGCGCAGCGGGCGGTTGGCCAACGCGCGCAGCGCCAGAAGTTGCTCGCCGGCTGGCGTCTGCGCCAGCGCGATCACCGTCCACTTGCGGCGGAAGAACCGGATCCGAATGAACAGCCAGGGCATGGCGACGGCCAGGATGGGTGGAGCGGCGACCGCGATGGCCAGCAGCACAGCCAGCCAGGTCGCGGTGCTGTGCAGGCTCTGCCCGGCTCCGGCCAGATCGAGGGCGGCCTCGCTGGCGGCCCGCAGCGGCTTGGCCACCGCATCACCGACCAGGGGAATGCGATCGGCGTTGTCCCCGGCCGAACTGAGATTGTCGGAGATGCCGTTGGCCCCGCTCTGCACCTGGGTTCCCACCTTGGCGAACGTGGCGATGGCGTGGTGCACCGCAGTGCCGATGAGCACCCACACGGTGATCCACGCGATCACCAGCGCATCGCTGATCACCTGGGCGGTCAACCGGGCCGGTGTGGTGGCGTAGGGCAGGAAACGCGATTTCATGGGTCCGATCCCAGCACAAACCCGAGCACCGGCGGCCGATAGGCTGGCGCGATGCGCCCCGCCCTGACCGACTATCGGCACCTGGCCAGCGGCAAAGTGCGTGAGATCTACCGGGTCGACGAGGATCATCTACTCTTTGTCGCCACTGACCGCATATCAGCGTTCGACTACATCCTCGACACGGCGATCCCGGACAAGGGCCGCATCCTCACCGCGATGAGCGTGTTCTTCTTCGGTCTGATCTCCGGCGGGGCGCCCAATCACCTGGCGGGTCCGCCCGATGACCCGCGAATTCCCGCCGAGGTACTCGGCCGGGCACTGGTGGTCCGGCGGCTGGACATGGTCCCGGTCGAGTGCGTGGCCCGCGGGTACCTGACCGGTTCGGGTCTGCTGGACTATCAGCGCACCGGCGCGCTGTGCGGTATCGAGCTGCCTCCGGGCCTGGTTGAGGCGAGCAAGCTCAGCCGACCGTTGTTCACCCCGGCCACCAAGGCCGCAATCGGGGAACACGACGAGAACATCTCGTTTGACCGGGTCGTGGCGATGGTGGGCTCCGAGCACGCACAGCAGTTGCGGGACCTGACACTGCGGACCTATCAGCAGGCCGCCGACCACGCGCTGACGAAGGGCATCATCATCGCCGACACCAAGTTCGAATTCGGGGTCGACCACACCGGACAGCTTGTTCTGGCCGATGAGGTTTTCACCCCCGACTCCTCGCGCTACTGGCCCGCCGACACCTACATCGAGGGTCAGGTTCAGCCCAGCTTCGACAAGCAGTTCGTCCGCAACTGGCTCACCGGGCCGTCTGGGTGGGATCGCTACGGCGCGACACCGCCGCCACCCCTGCCGCCCAGCATCGTCGATGCGACTCGGGAGCGCTACATCGAAGCCTACGAGCGCATTTCAGGTCTGCGATTCGACGACTGGATCGGAGCGCAGCAGTGAGCGCGCCGGTCCCCAAGCGCGTCGAGACCAAGCGCATTCACCACGACGACGAGTTCATCGACCCCTACGAGTGGATGCGCGACAAGTCCGACCCCGAGGTGATCGCTCATCTCGAGGCGGAGAACGCTCATGTCGAGGAGGTGACGGCCTACCAGGAGCCGTTGCGGCAGAGGATTTTCGATGAGATCAAGGCCCGCACCAAAGAGACCGATCTATCGGTTCCGCTGCGGCGCGGCGACTGGTGGTACTACGGCCGCAGTTTCGAGGGCAAGCAGTACGGCGTCCATTGCCGCTGCCCGATCTCCGGCCCCGGCGACTGGAGTCCGCCCGTCTTCGACGAGCACACCACCATTCCCGGTGAGCAGATAATCCTCGATGAGAACCTCGAAGCCGACGGCCACAACTACTTCGCCGTGGGCGCGGCCAGTGTGAGCCCGGACGGCAATCTCCTGGCCTATTCCGTCGATGTCGTCGGTGACGAGCGATACACACTGCGGTTCAAGGATTTACGAACCGGTGAGCACTACCCGGACCGCATCACCGGTATCGCGGCCGGAATAACCTGGGCCATCGACAGTGCCACCGTCTACTACACCACCGTCGACGAGGCGTGGCGACCGGACACGGTGTGGCGCCACCTGCTGGGCCACACCGGTAGTGACGAGCAGGTGTTCACCGAACCCGACGAGCGTTTCTGGATCGCGGTGGGCCGCACTCGCAGTGATGCCTACATCGTCATCGCGGCGGGCTCGTCGATCACCTCCGAGGTATGGGTTGCCGACGCCTCCGACCCGCGGGCGCAGTTCACCGCCGTGCTGCCCAGACGCGAGGGTGTCGAGTATTCGGTCGAACACGCGATCGTGGCGGGGGAGGACCGCTTCCTGATCCTGCACAACGACGGCGCCCCGAATTTCACCCTCGTCGAAGCGCCGGTCGGAGACCCCACCGCCCAGCGCACGCTCATCGCGGCCCGCGACGACGTTCGCCTCGAGGATGTCGATGCCTTCGCCGCTCACGTCGTCGTGCACTATCGCCGCGAGGCGCTGCCCCGGCTGCAGGTGTGGCCGCTGACGACGCACGGTTACGGCACGCCGGCGGATATCAGCTTCGACTCCGAGCTGATGGCCTGCGGTCTGGGCGGTAACCCGAACTGGGACGCCCCCCGCCTGAGGATCGGTGCCACCTCGTTCCTCACCCCGATGCGGATCTACGACGTCGAGCTGGGGGCTGGGAACCTCGCCGCCGGTGAGCGGACGCTGCTGCGCGAGCAACCGGTGCTGGGTGGCTACCGGCGCGAGGACTACGTCGAGCGCCGCGACTGGGCAGTGGCCGATGACGGGACCAGGATCCCGATCTCGCTGATGTACCACAAGGACACCGAATTCCCTGCTCCGGCAGTGCTGTACGGCTACGGCGCCTACGAGTCCAGCGAGGATCCACGGTTCTCCATCGCCCGGCTGTCGCTGCTCGACCGGGGCATGGTCTTCGCGGTGGCGCACATCCGTGGCGGCGGCGAGATGGGTCGGCTGTGGTACGAGCGCGGGAAGCTGTTGGAGAAGAAGAACACCTTCACCGATTTCATCGCCACGGCGCGGCATCTCGTCGAGTCCGGTCTTACCCGGCCGCAAAACCTGGTGGCGCTCGGCGGCAGTGCCGGTGGGCTGCTGATGGGGGCGGTGGCCAATATGGCGCCGGACCTCTTCGCCGGCATCCTGGCCCCTGTGCCGTTCGTCGACCCGCTCACCTCCATCCTCGATCCGTCCCTGCCGCTGACGGTGACCGAATGGGACGAATGGGGAAATCCGCTGGAGGATCCCGACGTCTACTTCTACATGAAGTCGTACTCGCCCTACGAGAACGTCGAGGCCAAGGATTATCCGGTGATCATGGCGATGACGTCACTCAACGACACCCGGGTGCTCTACGTCGAACCGGCCAAGTGGGTTGCCGCCCTGCGGCACCTCAAGACAGATCCCCATCCGGTGTTGTTGCGCACCCAGATGGCGGCCGGGCACGGCGGCATCAGCGGCCGCTACGAGCGGTGGAAGGAAACAGCCTTCCAGTTCGCCTGGCTGCTGGCCACCGCCGATCCGGACCGGTTCGGCAGAGGGTCGGCCGGGGCCTAGCGGCCGGTACCACTGGCCGTCGTCGCGATACCGCCGTCGACGGGAATCACCGCTCCGTTCAGATAGGAACCGGCCCTGCTCGCCAGGAACACCGCCGTACCGGCCATATCGTCGTCGCGGCCGATGCGCCGCAGTGGGGCCGCCGCGGCGATCGCCTCGCCGAAGGCCTCCAGGGTCGCTGCCATCATCTTTGATTGGAACGGACCCGGGGCGATCGCGTTGACGGTGATGTTCTGCGGCCCAAGCTCTCTGGCCAGAACCCGGGTCAGCTGGTGGATCGCGGCCTTGCTCGCAGAGTAGGAATACGTCGACATCGGGCTGACGTGGATACCGTCGATGCTGCCGATGTTGATCACCCGTGCGGGATCATCGGCGGTGCCGGCGGCGCGCAGGGCGGGCAGCAGTTCCTGCACCATCCAAAACGGCGACTTGACGTTCAGGTCGAGCACCCGATCCCAGGCCGCGGCCGGAAAGCTCTCCAACGGCTCGCCCCAGGTCGCCCCGGCGTTGTTCACCAGGATGTCGAGGGTGTCGCTGTGCGCCATCACCTCGGCGGCCAACCGTTGACACTCCTCCCGGCGGGACAGGTCGGCGGGCACCCCGCGCACCTCGCCGGACTCCGACAGGGCAGCCACCGCCTCGGCGACGGCGTCGGCTTTGCGGGAACTGACCACCACCGAGGCGCCCGCCTGCAGCAGACCGCGGGCGATCATCATGCCGATCCCCCGGGTGCCCCCGGTCACCAGGGCGGTTTTGCCGCCCAGCCCGAACAGTCTTTCCAGATCCGCTGCGCTCACCCTCAGAACCGTACCGAGTGCTCCTCGGTCAGCACCCGGAAGTCGGTGTCGGTCATCTCGGTGAGCCGACCGTAGAAGATGGGCAGCGCCTGCGCGGCGATGATGCCCTGATGGATCGGGACGGCGTGGCGGGGAGCGACCGCGCGCAGGTAGTCAACGGCCTCGGAGATCTTCAGCCACGGCGCCGCCGCCGGGGTGGCCAGCACCTCCACCGGTTCGCCGGGAACGAACAGCGCATCACCGGGATGCATCAGCTTGGCCGGATGCTCATCGTCGCCGACGAGGTAGGAGATGTTGTCGATGACCGGGATCTCGGGATGGATTACCGCATGCCGGCCGCCTGCGCCGCGAATGGTGACGCCGTCGACGGTGAACGCGTCGCCGGGGTGCACTGCGCGCCAGCGTCCGCCGAGCATCGCCGCGGTCTGGGGGTCGGCGTACAGCGCTGCCTGCGGGTTGGCATCGACCAGGTCGGGCAGTCGCTGCGGGTCGGCGTGGTCGGGATGCTGGTGGGTGATGAGGATCGCCGACAAGCCGGTGATCCCTTCGAAGCCGTGCGAGAAGTTGCCGGGATCGAAGAGCAGTCGCGCGACACCGAGTTGCACCAGCAGGTTTGAATGACCGAAATGCGTCAACTCCATGCTTACGATTGTGCGCGCTCAGGAGGAGGCGGCGGCATGCGGATGGTCCTCACGGCAGTCGCGGTGTCCTCGTGCGTGTCGCTTGCGCCGGCGGTGTCGGCCGAGCCCGCGGGCACCTGCCCGCCGGCCTGTAACCGAATCCCGGAGGCGGCCTGGATCGCCCCGACCGCGATCCCGCTGAATTCCGTCTATTCCTGGCCGAAACTGGCCGGACTCGCCGTCACCTCCCGCTCGCCGCGATTCGGGTTCGAAGACCTGTGCGGCACCCCGTCGAATCCGGCTGACCCGCGACGCTACGCCGTCGCGCAGCGTTCCCAAGTCTCCAATCCCACCGGGGAGTGGCAACTGCGGGCCCAGGTAGTGCACTGGTCGGGCGAGACCTGGCGCGGCGGTCAACTCGCCCAGGACGTCCTGGCCGCCGCGGTCGCCGCGCTGAAAACCTGCCAGGCCACCAACCCGACTGCGTCGGCGTCGCTGGTCATCGACGAACCCGACCGGGTCGCCGCCGCGATCAGCGGCCCGGTAGTGCTGCACCAGTATCTGCTCGCCGACCCGGTCACCAGCACTCTCACCGAACTGAGCCTGTGGTCGCAGGCGCCGGTAGGGACGCCCTGGCCGGCGGTCACCGACAGCGCGGTGTTGGACTCCCTCGCCGAGCCACTGTGCGTTGCCTACCTGGGCTCCTGCCCCTGATCTCACCGGTAGGATCGGTGCCGGATCGTTCCGTCGCGCTAAGGAGCACGTCGGCGTCCCGCCGACACAAAGGAGAGCAGTGCCCCGGGTAGTTGTCACCGTGATGCCCAAAGCCGAGATACTCGACCCCCAAGGCCAGGCCATCGTCGGCGCGCTGGGTCGGCTCGGCCACTCGGGGGTCTCAGATGTCCGGCAGGGCAAGCGTTTCGAGCTCGAGGTCGACGATACGGTGACCGATGACGAACTGGCCGATATCGCCGAGTCGCTGCTGGCCAACACTGTGATCGAAGACTGGTCGGTCACTCGGGACCCGGCGTGAGCGTCTCCAGCGAGAAGCCGAAGGCGGATCGCGCGTACATGCCCAGCGAGAAGCCGAAGGCGGATCGCGCGTCCATGC
>VERS01000090.1 GCA_018882545.1 Mycobacterium sp. | reverse complement strand
GTGATGGAGGTCGACTCCTCGGCGCCCCCGGTGTCCAAAGACAACCCCTACGGCCTTGCGCTGGTGACCACCTCGAAGACGATCGCCTCGGAGGCGGAGTCGGCCCGCGACTTCGACTGGTCCACCCAGCGTGCGTGGAAGGTCGTCAACCCGAACAAGGTCAACAAGCACGGCACGAACGTCGCCTACAAGCTCGTTCCCGGCGGATGCTTCCCGGCGATGATGGATCCCTCCACGGTGCAGTATCTGCGGGCGCCGGTGATCGGCCACACGCTGTGGGTGACCAAGAACCATCCCGATGAGCGATGGCCGGCCGGCGATTACCCCACCCAGTCCGAGGTCGACACCGGCATGACTGAGTGGATCAAAGACGACGCGCCACTGGAGAACACCGACGTGGTGCTGTGGTACGTCTTCGGTATCCACCACATCACCCGGGTCGAGGAGTGGCCGATCATGTCGGTGGATGTGGTGTCGTTCTGGCTCAAACCGTCGGGCTTCTTCGACCGCAACCCCTCGATCGACGCGCCCCCGACCCCCAAGGGGCAGGCCGGCGCCTGCCACTGACCGGTGGCCGTCAGCCGGCGACGATGATGGGGGTGTCCTTGTGCAGCGTCTCGCCCCGGAAAAAAGCCGGCGACCGCGATCGCCACACCAGCATCAGGATGAGTCCGAGCAGGATCAGACCGAGGCCGAGGATGAGCACGAGCCCGACGCCGAAGACGCTTGCCCCGCTCCCGTACTCGGGTGACGCGGCGTCGCGGAGCGTGATGATCAGCACGGCCAGCAGGCCCGATCCGCCCAGCAGGGGGAAGAGGAACTTGAAAGCGAAGCTGTTGAGGTTGGCGAACAGTTCGCGGCGGAAGAACCAGATGCAGCCGAAGGCCGTCAGGCCGTAGTAGAAGCAAATCATGATGCCCAGGGCGTAGATGGTGTCGGTCAGCGCGTTCTTGCTCAGCACGTGCATCACGGTGTAGAAGGTGCCCGCGACAACACCGGCTGCCACCGTCGCGTAGGACGGTGTGAGGTAGCGCGGATGGATCGCGGCGAAACGCGGGGGCAGCGCCCCGTAGCTCGCCATCCCCAGCATCGTGCGCGACGACGGTAGAAACGTCGTGATCAGGCTGGCGGTGCTGGAGGCCAGTACTGCCAGAAACAGCAGCAGGTGCCACGGTTTGCCGAGTACCGGTTCGGCAAGCTCGCCGAACACGTTCGCGGCATTTTCCTCATTACCCAGCCCGACACCCTCGGTCCCGGTTCCGGCGAACATCTGGCTGGCGGTCGCCACGATGAGGTAGGTCAGCAGGATCGACAGCACGCAGAGCAGCGCAGCTCGCCCGGGGGTTTTGTCGGCGTCCTTGGATTCCTCGTTGACGGTCAATGAGGTGTCCCAGCCCCAGAACGCGAAGATCGAGCCGGACAGCCCGGCGATGAAGGCCGACAGGGTAAGTCCGGCCGGGCTGAACCACTCAAAGGAAAACGTCATGCCGGTCGGGGCGGAACCGGACTTGGCGATTGCGATGGCCGAGAAGACAGCGAGGACGAGCAGCTGGAATCCGACCAGGACAAACTGCACCCGTTCAGTGGTGGTGATGCCGCGGTAGGCCACCCAGGTGGCGACCGCCAGGAACAGTACGCAAGTCCCCACGTTGACCAGTTGGTTCTCCCACAGACCCCCGATCGTTTCGTTTCTGAAGAGATCGCCAAGGAACTGATAGAAGAACTCGACTGCGACTCCGGCCAGGTTGGAGAGCACGATCGCGGTGGCGAGGATCGCCGCCCAGCCACCGATCCAGCCGATGTAGGGACCGAAGGCCTTGGTGGTCCAGGTGAACGAGGTGCCGCAGTCCGGTGCGACCTTGTTGAACTCCCGGTAGGCGTAGGCGGCGAAGAACATCGGCAGGAATCCGGCGATGATCACCACCGCCATCTTCGAGCCGGCCTGGGTGACCAGGATGCCGATGGTGGCGGTCAGGGCGTAGGCGGGGGCGACTGAGGAGATCCCCAGAATCGTGCTGCCGAGCACGCCAACCGAGTTGCGGGACAAACCCTTTTCCTGAAGGTCGCTCTCGGCGGCGTGCTGGAGGTGGTGGTGCGTCTCTGTCATCCCCACCCCTGTTCGGTCGTTGCGGACGTATTCGGGTTACCGTACCGCTGACACCGCGACATGGTTCGGTGTTTGCTTGGACGCAACAACCCCATCTCTGGACCCGCCACCCAGACCCCGCCACACGGAGGACCGCAATGACCGATGCACTCGAGACCATCGAAAGCGGTGTCGTCGTCGGAGCCGACGGCTCCGAGCACTGCGTTGCCGCACTGCGTTGGGCGGCAAACACCGCCGTGGCCTATCGACTGCCGTTGACAGTGCTGTACGCCTACCCCGATGCCGCCGCCGAACCGACGCTGGTCAGCGAGCCCACCGGTGTCCTCGGGGAGGCGGTGGCCGTGGCGCGATCCACCCAGCCGGGCCTGGAGATCAAGGCCATTCAGATGCCCGACGCCCCGGTTCAGTCGTTGTTGGCGGTCGGGCAGAACGCCGACGTCCTGGTCCTGGGTTCGCGCGGCGTCGAGGGCTTCCGCGGCCTGCTGCTGGGTTCGACCACCCTGCATGTCGCGCCGTATGCGTCCTGCCCGGTCGTGGTGGTGCACTCCGGCTTGGAAGGTGGGGTTCCGTTCGAATACCTCTCCGACTACCCCGGCCAACCCGGTCAGGTCATCCTCGGCTACGACGGCTCGCCGGCGTCGAACCGGGCTGCGGCGTTCGCGTTCCGCCACGCCGAGGCCATCGGGTGCGGCGTGGTGGCGGTCAGTGTGGAAGCCGGTCGCGGCGAACCCGAGACCGAGCAGATCGACCCCGAGAACGCCACCCCGGGCTCGGACACCAGCGCCTTTCACTCGCCGGTGATCGTCACCGCGAGTTCCTTCCCCGACGTGCCGGTGTCATTCGTCGCCGGCACCGGACGGCCCGCCGAGGTGCTGCTGTCCCAGGCCGTCGGCGCCGAGTTACTGGTGGTCGGCAGCCGCGGGTCCGGCGGATTCTCCGGACTGATCATGGGTTCGGTCAGCCAGAAGGTGCTGGCGCATGCCGACTGCCCGGTCGCTGTGCTGCATCCGGGCATTCCCGCTGAGACCGCGGCCGGAATCGGCTGATCAGTCCAGCAGCACCGATGTGACCTTCACCTCGGTGGCCGGCTTGCCGTCCACGGCGCCGTCGGCGACACCGGCCTGGGCGATCTTGTCCAGGGTGGCCAACCCGGTGGAGTCGATGGTTCCGAACACGGTGTAGTTCGGCGGAAGCTTGGAATCCTTGTACACCAGGAAGAACTGGCTGCCGTTGGTGTTGGGGCCGGCATTGGCCATGGCCAGGGCGCCGCGCGGATACAGCACCGGCTTCTGCAGCGCCGGATCGGCCTTGTCGTACTGGTTGGTGGGGTACTCGTTGGCGAAGGCGTAGCCCGGGCCGCCCGATCCGGTCCCGGTCGGATCGCCGCACTGCAGCACGCCCAGTTCCGGGGCGGTGGTCAGGCGGTGGCAGACGGTCTCGTTGAAAAAACCCTTCTGGGCCAGGCTGGCGAAGCTGTTGACCGTGCAGGGTGCCTCGGCGTTGTTCAGGATCAGCCCGATGTTGCCCTGGTCCGTGGACATGCTGACACTGACCGTCGCCGGGTCGGTGGGCACCTCTCCAGTCTTGGGCGGTGTGACGTCCCTGGCCTTCTTGCCGTCGGCCGGGTACTGACAGTTGGCGCCGAGATCGGCCGGGGCCTTGAAGGCCGGCAACTGATCGGGCCCGCCGCGGGTCAACTCCGTCGGCGTCGGTGCCGGCGCCGGGCCCGCGGCCGAGGAATCGGTGCTGGGGGGCTTCTGATCGCCTTTGAAGACGAAGAACAAGATGGCGGCCGCCCCGGCCACCATGGTGGCCATTGCTGCGATCACCGTCAGGATGCGCTGTCGACGCTCCTGCTGACCGCGTTGCTCGAGCTGGCGCTCGAGCTCGCGCTTGGCCGTCTCCCGTCGTTCCGCATTGCTGGACACGCCCACGAGTGTGCCAGCCCGGTCGGCGTGTGGACCAGGATGGGACACTGTCTGGCGTGTTGCTCACCGGGTTCCCGGCCGGGGTGCTGGCCTGCAACTGTTACGTGCTGGCCCAGCGCCAGGGGTCGGATGCGATCATCGTCGACCCCGGTCAGCGGGCGTTCGGGCCGTTGCGCCGCATCCTGGACGAGAACCGGCTGACCCCCGCGGCGGTGCTGTTGACCCACGGCCACATCGACCACCTCTGGTCGGCGCAGAAGGTCGCCGACACCTTCGGCTGCCCGGTGTTCATCCATCCCGCGGACCGGTTCATGCTCACCGACCCGATCCGGGGGTTCGGCCCGCGGATCGCGCAGATGGCCTTCGGGGCGATGTTCCGGGAGCCCAGGCAGGTCGTCGAGCTCGACTGCGACGGAGACACCCTCGACCTGGGCGGTATCGCGGTGACCGTAGACCACACCCCGGGGCACACCCGCGGCTCGGTGGTGTTCCGGGTTTCCGGGACGGCCGCCGGCGGCGGAGACCGGGTGGCCTTCACCGGGGACACGCTGTTCCGTCAGTCCGTCGGGCGCACCGATCTGCCCGGCGGCAGCGGCCGCGACCTGCTCGGCTCCATCCTGAACAAGCTTTTGGTCCTCGACGACGACTGCAAGGTCCTGCCGGGCCACGGGCCGTCCTCCACCATCGGCCTGGAACGCCGCACCAACCCCTTCCTGGAGGGGCTGACCTTGTGAGCGAGTTCCAGGCCCCCAAGGGAGTACCCGACTATCTGCCGCCGGAGTCGGCGCAGTTCGTCGCAGTCCGGGACGGATTGCTGGGAACCGCCCGGCGGGCCGGCTACGCCGACGTCGAGTTGCCCATCTTCGAGGACACCGCGTTGTTCACCCGCGGCGTGGGGGAGTCCACCGACGTGGTGTCCAAGGAGATGTACACCTTCGCCGACCGTGGGGACCGTCTGGTCACCCTGCGCCCGGAGGGAACCGCCGGGGTGATGCGAGCGGTGATCGAGCACGGTCTGGACCGCGGTGCACTGCCGGTGAAGCTGTGCTACGCCGGGCCGTTTTTCCGGTACGAGCGCCCGCAGGCCGGTCGATACCGCCAGCTTCAGCAGGTGGGGGTGGAGGCGATCGGAGTGGACGATCCGGCGTTGGACGCCGAGGTCATTGCGATCGCCGACGCCGGTTTCCGGTCCCTGGGCCTGGCCGACTTCAGGCTGGAAATCACCTCGCTGGGCGATGAATCCTGCCGCCCGCAGTATCGGGATCTGTTGCAGCAGTATCTCTTCGGTCTGGATCTCGATGACGCGACGCGGGCCCGGGCCGCACTGAATCCGCTTCGGGTGCTCGACGACAAGCGCCCGCACATCCGAGAGCTGACCGCCGCCGCCCCGGTGCTGCTGGATCACCTGTCCGACGCCTGCAAACAACACTTCGAGACCGTGCTGGCGCATCTGGACGCCGTCGGCGTGCCCTACGTCATCAATCCGCGGCTGGTGCGGGGACTGGACTACTACACCAAGACCACCTTCGAATTCGTCCACGACGGTCTGGGCGCGCAGTCCGGTATCGGCGGTGGCGGGCGCTACGACGGACTGATGGCCCAGTTGGGCGGGCAGGACCTCTCCGGTATCGGTTTCGGCCTCGGGGTGGACCGCACCGTGCTGGCGCTGCGAGCCGAGGGCAGGCCGGTGGGCGAGCAGACCCGCTGCGATGTGTTCGGCGTTCCGTTGGGAGAGCAGGCGAAGCTGGAGCTGGCCCGGCTCGGCGCGCAGCTGCGGGCAGCCGGGGTTCGCGTCGACCTGGCCTACGGCGACCGCGGGGTCAAAGGCGCGATGCGTGCCGCCGACCGGTCCGGTGCCCGGATCGCGTTGGTCGCGGGCGACCGGGATATCGACGCCGGCACGGTGGGGGTCAAGGATCTGACCACCGGCGACCAGGTCGATGTGCCGATGAATTCCGTTGTTGCTGAGGTACTTTTGCGATTGAGCTGACGGACGGCCCGGTTCGCGTCGTCCCTCAGTGTTTCCTTAGAACACGCGGGGAACCGCCAGGCGGCTGCGGGTCGTTGTCCGGATATGAACCGGCTGATCGAGGAATATCTGCGCGCCCGAGGTGTGCGGTACTTCCGGGGTCATCACGACGAGGAGTACTTCTATCTGGTGGATCACGTCGTCGGCCCGCACCGGGTCCGGCTCAACGTGCACCTTGCGGTGTGTGACGCCGACCGGGGTGGCGTCGAACTGAGCATCACCCCGGACCGCTACTTCCCGGTTCAGTACCGGAAGCGCCTCGAGGACCTGGTCGACCGGCATGATGTGGGCGTCCCCGCGGTACGCAGTGTCGTTCACGACTCCTGCGATCCGCGACTGGTCGGGGTGGTGGCCCACGGGCGACTGCGCCCCGCTGACAGCGCCGCCCTGGGCGGCTTCGTGGAAGCGGCGGTCACCGGATCGGTGGATCTGTTCGGTTCGATGGCGGGGTTGGCTCCCGCCCGTGCCCGTAACATCCCGGCCTAGCCCGTCGATAGGGTCGGTATGCAGCGACTCCTGATCGCCGCGGCGGCCCTGGTGGCGACCGGCATGACCGTGGCCGGCCCGGCGATGGCCGACCCGACGGGCCCCGCTGACCCGCCCGCCCCGTCCAGTGCCGAGCCGACGTCGGGCCGGCAGGTGACCTACACGGTCACCACGACCAGCGACCTGACCGCGAACATCTACTACGTCGTCGGTGATCCGCCCAGTCAGGCTGCGGCCAGCGATCCGCAGTTCATGCCGATGGCCCGCACCCTGGTCGGGCCAGGTGCGCCGTGGACGTTCCAGGCCACCTTGAATGACCCCGATCAGTGGGCGTTCGTCAGCGCCAGCGGGGGATTGCGGGTCAACCCGCAGTTCCGCTGCGAAATCGCCGTCGACGGCACGGTCGTGGTGTCCCAGCAGGGCGGCAGCGGCGTGCAGTGCTCGCTGCGGCCCTGGTGAGCGGCCCTGTTGGAGCCGCCCTGATGAGCGGCCCTGCTGAGTTCAGCCCAGGTCGCGCGCGCTGAAGGTGTCGCACTTGTTGGGGTCACCGGTCTGATAACCCACGGTGAACCACTTCTGCCGCTGCGCTGAGGAGCCGTGGGTCCAGGTGTGCGGAGTCACCCGGCCGGTGGCCTGCTTCTGGATGTGGTCGTCGCCGACGGATGCCGCCGCTGAGAGCGCATCGGCGATGTCCCTGTCGCTCAACGGCTGCAGATAGGTCACGTCCGTGCCCGGCTGTTTGGTGATCGCCGCGTAGTGCGCCCACACCCCCGCGTAGCAGTCCGCCTGCAGTTCTGAGCGCACCCCGGCGCCCTGCGCACCCTGGGCGCCCCTGCCCTGCGCCTTCTGCAGGTCGCCGGTCAGGTTCTGGACATGGTGGCCGTACTCGTGGGCCACCACGTACTCCTGGGCCAGGGG
>VERS01000089.1 GCA_018882545.1 Mycobacterium sp. | reverse complement strand
GGCGGCCTGGTCTCTCGAGCGCGAGTTCGGCGAGAGCGGGTTCCTGCCGGCCCGGTTCACCATCAACCTGATGCGCCCGGCCCGCAAGGAACCCCTGCAGGTGAAGACCCGCGAGTTACGACACGGCCGCCGCGCCCGCTACGCCGACTGCGAGATCCTGCAGGGGGACGATCTGGTCGCCACCGCGGTCGTCGTCCTCTATCAGCAGACCGAGGCCCCCGAGGGCAGGCAGTGGAGCCCGACGGTCGAGTTCTATCCGCCGCCCGACCACGAGGGCGATGACCTGGTCGTCGGCAGCGACGCCGCCGGCTGGGGTGAACTCGGTGCCCGCCACCAGAACGTCAGCCGGAAGCGCGCCTACTATCGCGGGCTTGACGTGATCGCCGGAGAACCGGCAACACCCTTCGTGCGCGCCGTCGTCGTCGCCGAGGCGACCACCAACATGGTGGTCAACCTCGGTACCGACGGCATCGGCTACATCAACGGCGGCCTGACCGTGTTGCTGTACCGCACACCGCGCGGTGAGGGGCTGGGCGTGCAAGGCGATCGGCAGTTCGCCGCCGACGGGGTGGCCATCGGCAGTACGACGTTGTTCGACGATGAGGGCCCGGTCGGGATCGCGTCGATCACCGCACTGGCCAACCCCGCCGCGCAGATCAACTTCACCGGTACCCCGCGAAACGACGCTCCGGGCGCCGAACTCTACACCGGCGAGGAGGGCAGGTAAGCGCCTCGCGGCCGGGTCCCGGGCGGTGGCCGCGGTCCACGCGAGGATTGGCCTACGGGTGGCCAGGGCCTGCGTAGCGGGTCGCGGATTGCCGTCACTGCCGCCTGCGACCCGTTGCAGGGGTAGCACCGGACTGCGCCAGCATCCGGGCGGTTCGAATCCCGGAGGCGAAACCCGCACAGGGTTGACGGCTGATTCGATATCCATCAATATGTGAGTCATGTCGAGTCGCACCCCGATCGCTGCGGGGGCGATGGACTCCGACCGGGCCGGGGTGCTGGCGCGGATATTCAAAGCGTTGGCCGATCCGGTACGGCTGCGGATCCTGAGTTTGATCGCCGGCCATGAGGGTGGCGAGTGTTGCGTGTGCGAAATCTCCCCCGCCTTCGAGGTCTCCCAACCCACGATCTCCCATCACCTCCGGACCCTGCGCGAAGCCGGTCTGCTGGACTGTGAACGGCGTGGCACCTGGGTCTACTACTGGGTGGTCCCCGCAGCCCTGGAACAGCTGTCGGCGGTCCTGGACACCATCACCGACTCGACCGCCGCCACATCCACCGGGAGAACCTGCTGATGACAGGCAAACCGTCTGTGTTGTTCGTCTGCGTTCACAATGCCGGCCGTTCCCAGATGGCTGCGGGCTTTCTCTCCGACCTGGCCGGAGACGCCATCGAAGTCCGCTCCGCGGGCAGCGCCCCCGCAGAATCCGTCAACCCGGCGGCCGTCGATGCGATGGCCGAGGTCGGTATCGACATCTCCACGCAAAGTCCCAAAGTCCTCACCGCTGACGCGGTGCAGGCCTCCGATGTGGTGGTCACCATGGGCTGCGGGGACACCTGTCCGTACTTCCCTGGCAAGAGCTACCGCGACTGGGTCCTCGAGGACCCCGCCGGAAAGGGGATCGAGGCGGTGCGTCCGATCCGGGACCAGATCAAGGCCCGGGTCCAGGACCTCATCGCCGAACTGCTGCCCGATACCCTCACCCGCTGACCACCCGCCGAATCACCCGCCGAATCACCCCGACGATCAGGAGACGCCGTCCATGTCCCGTATCCAGTTGGCCCTCAACGTCGATGACCTCGACGCCGCCATCGCGTTCTACTCCACGCTGTTCAACTCCACCCCGGCGAAGGTGAAGCCGGGCTACGCAAACTTTGCCATCGCGGAGCCGCCGCTGAAGCTGGTCCTGCTGGAGAACCCGGGGCAGGGCGGCGGTATCAATCACCTCGGCGTGGAGGTCGAGTCCAGCGAGGAAGTCCACGCCGAGATCGCCAGGCTGACCGACGCTGGAATGTTCACCGAGGAGGAGATCGGGACGACATGCTGCTTCGCGACCCAGGACAAGGTCTGGGTGACCGCGCCGGACGGCGAACGCTGGGAGGTCTACACCAAACTCGCCGACGCGGAGAGCTTCTCCGGGACAACGCCGTTCGAGGCGGAGGCAGGTTGCTGCGAGGGTGCCTCGGAAGCCGTGCGGTGACTGCGACCGCCTCGCCCGACGCACCGGTGGCAGGCCGGCTGTCCACCCTGGACCGGTTACTGCCGTTGTGGATCGGTCTGGCGATGGCCGCCGGGCTACTGCTTGGGCGTTGGGTCCCCGGAATCAATACGGTCCTGCAGAAGGTGCAGCTCGACGGGATCTCCCTGCCGATCGCGCTGGGCCTGTTGATCATGATGTACCCGGTGCTGGCCAAGGTGCGCTACGACCGGCTGGATTCGGTCACCGGCGACCGCCGGTTGCTGGTCAGCTCCCTGCTGCTGAACTGGCTGATCGGTCCGGCGCTGATGTTCGCCCTGGCGTGGCTGATGCTGCCCGACCTTCCGGAGTACCGCACCGGCCTGATCATCGTGGGACTGGCCCGCTGCATCGCGATGGTCATCATCTGGAATGACCTGGCCTGCGGTGATCGTGAGGCCGCCGCGGTCCTGGTAGCGCTGAACTCGGTGTTCCAGGTCGTCATGTTCGCCGTGCTGGGTTGGTTCTACCTGTCGGTGCTGCCCGGCTGGCTTGGACTGCCGCAGACGAACATCTCCACCTCGCCGTGGCAGATCGCCAAGTCGGTGCTGATCTTTCTGGGGATCCCGCTGCTGGCCGGGTATCTGTCGCGGCGTATCGGCGAGGGAACCAGGGGTCGGCAGTGGTACGAGTCCCACTTCCTTCCGAAGGTCGGGCCGTGGGCGCTTTACGGTCTGCTGTTCACCATCGTGATCCTCTTCGCGCTGCAGGGTGACCAGATCACCAGCAGGCCCTGGGACGTCGCTCGCATCGCGCTGCCGTTGCTGGCCTACTTCGCCATCATGTGGGGCGGGGGTTTTGCACTCGGTGCGGCGCTGGGCCTCGGTTACGAGCGCACCACCACCCTGGCGTTCACCGCCGCGGGCAACAACTTCGAACTGGCCATTGCCGTGGCCATAGCGACCTACGGTGCCACCTCCGGGCAGGCTCTGGCCGGCGTCGTCGGCCCACTCATCGAAGTTCCCGTGCTCATCGCTCTGGTCTACGTCTCATTGGCACTGCGGCAGCGGTTCCACACGATTCCCAATGGGACTCGACCATCGTAGGACCGGACGAACGGCAGCAGGGTCACCGACCGGTGAGTTCGGAGATCACCGCCACCACCTCGTGCAAAGGCTCCGGCGATGTGCCCAGGTCGCCGCGGAACGGCTGGGACAACTCCACCACCAGGAAAAGGTTCACCGCCAACAGCGTTCCCACCGTTGCGACCATGGCGGAGTGCATCACCGGTTTCCGCACCCCGTAGATGATCACCGAGCCCAGCACCATCGCACTGGTCAGGTAGAACACCACCCACAACGGCCACGAGGGTCCGGTTTCCAGACGCGCCTCAGAAATCCGTTCCGTACGGCCCTGGCTGGCCTTGTCCAGATTCGATAATGACGTCGACAGAAAAGCCTTCTGCACTTCGGTGTCCGGCTGGATCTGTTCGTAGGCGCGATAGACGTCGGCCAGCGCGGCGTCAGCCGCCGCCGAGCGGCCCGCCGCCGCATCGGGCCACTCCGCGATCGCGGCCTCTTCGAACGCCAGCAGGCTGGAGCGGATACGGTCTGCATCGGTCTCCCCGAACACTCCGGCATCGAGGGCAAGTTGAACCCCCACAGCCCCCTCAATCCGTGCTTGGGCGTCGGCTGCGTTGATCTGACCCCACATCGCTGAGGCCATGAAACCGAAGAAGAATGCGTACACAAATCCGATGACGCCGTAGGTGAACTTGGTGACGTCGTTGTGCTCGTCGCCGTGCAACAAGGCAAACCGCCGCCGCAACAGCACCTGTAAGGCCACCGCGCCACCGGCGATCAGCACGATCAGGCCGACCAACAACGCCAAGGGAGGGATGTGACTGACGACCCAGGCACTCACCGAATGCTCCGATCAGGTTGGTGGGACCAGTGGGGCCGGGTTGAAGACGCGCGCTGCGGATGCCGCTGCATCAGGCCCCTCGCTCCGTCGCCGGTCTGACCTATTCCTACAGCACGGGTTGCAGGGCCGTGGGTCTGAGGCGGAAGTCGGCCGCGTGCGGCGGCACCACAGCGAGGGCGCGTGTGGGTCCGCCGGCATGCCTCATGCGCGTTACGCGTGCGCACGGTCACCGGTTACAGCCCGGTGGTATTTCTCCCGCATGCAAACGCCAGGCCGCGGGATGGTGGGCTCCCGTGGGGGCCATCGGGAGCCGGCGGCGTCGGCGGCGGGTACTCGGCGGGTCGGACGAAGTGATAACCGGCGGGGCGCTTACACAGTCGGGGCTGCCCGGCGCGCCTGACATCAACACCGTTGTTGTTCAGTCGGTTCCGAGCCCGGCGATTCAACTGTCCGGCTCCGGCGTCACCGGCGCGCCTATCGCACTTTGCGCGTCGGGATCAGGCGGCTCCGTGGGGTCCGCCGGGAACAAGCGGTCGATGTCGCGCGCGAGCCTCGCCGCCCACGCACTGTAGGCGGCCGGTCCGGGATGAAAGCCGTCGCTTGCGATGTGCGCGGGATCCGCCTGGAAATCGGGCGCCACCACATGACAACCCGGACGACGCTCTGTCCACTGCGCGAGCGCGATGTTGAAGTCGCGAGCACGTAAGCCCAGATACCAGCGCAGCGGCTGCGGTAATGCTGGGAACAAGTGCATCGGCGGGAGCGCGGTGAACAGCAGGACGCGTGGTTCGAAATGCGCCTGCAGCAGGTCGGCCAGTGCGGCTTGACGCGCCAGCCAGCGGCCGCGGCCGACTCCACGGGTCACGTCATTGACGCCGAGGGACAGCACCACTACATCGAAACGGTCCGCGGGCAGTGCCGCCAGGTGCCGATGGGCGTCGGCGGTGGTGTAGCCGGTCCGGGCCTCCAGCTGCCAATCCAGTGCGCGGCGCGCTGCCAACATCGCTACCAGTCGGCCGACCAGTGCCTCGTCTTGTGAGGCGGCGCCCACGCCGGCCGCGGCGGAGTCACCCGCCACCAGTAGGCGCAGGGGGGCACCGACGCCGGCTCGCCCGGAGCGCGGTCCCGGGGCTTCCGGGAGCCGTGGTGTGACGCGCCGCACGTGCAGGCCCTGCACCAGCAGAAGGGGGCCGAGGGCCGCGGCGGTGGGCAGGGCAAGCAGGAGGTCCTCCCAGTCTCCGGTGGTGCGCGATGGGAACCTGTCGGCTCGTGACAGTCAGCCGGCCACCGGCAGGTGCACGTCGCGCAGACCGACCCCGTTCTGGAGACCTGAGCAGTTGTGGCAGCCGACGCAGCCGACACAGTCTTCGCAGTGCGAACAGGCGATGCACGCCTTGCATCGCCTACAGGCGACACAGGCAAGGCATGCTTGGCATCCCGCCATCAGGACCGAAAGCGCCGTGCCCATACTTCCCGCGACCGCTGCGCTGCCGAAGGTGCCGATCGAGCCGGCGACTCCGGCGCTGGACACGGTGCCCAGTGACCCGGCGATCGCGACACTGCCCACGGTGCCGATCGAGCCGACGACCGCGGCGCTGCCCACGGTGGCGATGGATGCCAGGACGCCGAAGCCGGCCGTCGTCGCGACCGAGAGCGGAGAGAACAACAGCTTGACCAACATCGCGACAGTTTCCCAGCACCGTGGTTCGCGAGCGCCCCGTTTTGGTGAATCTCTCCGTATCGCAATGAAGGGATGTGCCGCCGAGAGCAATTGCTTTCCGACTCGGAAGGGCGCCGACTATGTCCGGCAGCCAGTCAAGCAGACGCCGCCCGCGGGCGTTCGGAAACGCTGTCGTTCCCCAATGGCTCGGGCAGAAGGACCGGGCGCGTCTCCGGGCGCCAACCGAGGTAGGCCAGACCGGCACCGATCGCCCCGTAGACAACGGCTTCGACCAACATCTTGCCGATGCCCCATTCACGACCCCGCCAGATCGGGACCGAGATCATTCCCCGTGCTGTAGCGAATGCGGCAGCGATGTGGCCGAAACTCGCCGCCGCCGCAACACCGGACAGGAACTTGAAGATGTCGCGCTTCATATGGTTACTCCCCATCTGACTGCTTCCACGACCCGCTTTGAGCATCCCCGCGGTCGGTACACCGAGGTAAGGGCTGAAAGGCCCTAATGAGCCGAGCCCGCCCTGCCCGGTGTTCTCGGCGGCGCTCCAGCGGTGTTGCGTTGTCGCCGTCACCACCGCCGCCGCCGTTCGCGAACAGCCCACGCCAATCTCGTGCCAGGTGCGCAGCGGGCAGCCCTTGCCGTTGAGTGCGGGACCGAATTGGTCTCCGCCGGACCTCGGAGCCCTGTGCCGCTGCACTCGGGGTGTGAACGCTGTTCTCGGGGCATTGAACCCCCCCGCCGTGACTGGTTGGCTGGCGTCATGGCCGGACTAGCTCGCCGCGACATCCTCACCGCTGCCGCACTGGCAGCCGCAGGTCTGGCCTTGTCCTGCGCCCCGTCGCGCACCGATACCGCGGCGTCACGGACCGCACTGGACGAACTCGCCAGGAAGCTTCGGGGTAGCCTCGTGCGTCCCGGTGACAAGGACTACGTCGCGCTGGCCACTCCGCGCAACCTGCGTTTCGCTGCCAGCATGCCGCAGGCGGTGGTGCTGAGCGCTGATACCCAGGACGTCGCCGAAGCCGTCAGCTGGGCTCGAAATACCGGACTTCCGTTTGCGATTCGCGGTGGTGGGCACCATTACGCTGCTGGCTCAAGCACCGCCGGCATCCTGATCATGACTCGCCCGATGAACCGGGCTGTCATCGACGGCAACACGCTCCGCGCCCAGGCCGGCGTGCGCAATTCCGACCTGGCCGAGTTGCTGCCCCGAGCAGGCGCCGGCCGGTTGCTGTTGCCCGGCGGCAACTGCCCGGGCGTCGGCATCGCCGGCCTGACACTGGGCGGGGGCATCGGACCCAACGCCCCCTGGGCCGGCCTAACCGCCGATCGGCTGCGCCGAGCCACCATGGTCACCGCCGACGGCCGGGTGGTCACCGCGAGCGCCGGTGAGAACCCCGACCTGTTCTGGGGGCTGCGCGGGGGTGCCGGCGGTAACTTCGGAGTCGTCACCGAACTTGAATACGAGTTGGTGGAGGTCCCAGTGACCCGCGCCACCACGGCGCTGCTGCGAGGTACCGGCCGTGACGCGGCGGTGAGCGCTGCGTTGGCGTTCCAGAAGGTGCGTGCGGAGAACGAACGAACCGTCAGTGGCACCCTTCTGCTGGGGGAGAAGGCCGCCGACATCGAATTCCGGATGAGGGTGCAGACACTGTCCGACGAGCCGAGCACTCGCGAGATCCTCGCCCCGATTCTGGCTGTTCCGGGGATCACCGC
>VERS01000699.1 GCA_018882545.1 Mycobacterium sp. | reverse complement strand
GGGCGATCGTGTCGATCGCCCTGGGCACCCTGGTCGGCTGGAGCCTGCTGGGCGCACTGACTTCCCGGCTCGATTCCGCTAGTTCAGCGGATCCCCGATGATCGCGTCGGCCCCGATCACCTCGCGGAAGCCGTACCGCAGGCTTTCCAGCAGCGGCCCCCGGTCGCCGCTGACGGCCGCGTCGTCGGAGCTGACGCCGACGCTGGCGGTGCCGGTGTAGGTCAGCATGGTGACGTTGATCGCCGCGCCGATGGTGCCCACCAGCGGGTACATCCGGATCACCGGGGCTCCCGCCAGCCACACCGGCACCGGGATCCCCGGCACGTTGGAGGCGGTCAGGTCGGAGGTTTGGGCGGCCGCCGAGACCAGTTCCGGCGGCAGGAAGCGGCTCAACTCGGCGAGGTAGTCGGCCAGCTTCAGGGCCGGTTCAGCCCGCCAGCTGCGCACCGTGTTCGCCGCCACCTCCAGCACATCGTCGATGGCGTTGCTGACCGGAATCTCGAAGCGGGCGATGGTGACCGCGTTGCTCTCCTCGGCGGAGGTCCGCAGCGAGATCGGCATGTTCATGCGCAGTTCCTCGACCGGATGGCCCATCTTTCTGTGGTAGTCGTCCATGCCGACGCTGATGGCCGCCAGGAACAAGTCGTTGATGGTCCGGTCCCGCTTCTTCGCGGCGGCCTTGAACTTCCCGAAGTCCATGTCGATGGTGTCGAAGTGGTAGTTGATGCTGCGGCCCTTGAGGATTGGCGACAGCGGCTCCACCGAGACCTTGGTGAACCGGGCCACCGAGCCGGCGGTGTCGCGGATCTTGTTGAACAGTGTGCGGGGATGGCGCAGCGCGGCCGCCGCCAGCGGCCCGAAGCCTTTGATGGCGTCCTCGGCGGTGCGCGCCACCCACCCGACGTTGTTGCGGATCACCGCCTGCATGAACCCCCGGGTGTCCAGCAGCACCGGATCCGGCGCCGGCGGCATCGGGCCCAGGTCGGGGCTCTCGGGGGTGAAATCCAGCAGCGCCAGCCCGAGCTGTACCGCGCCCTGGCCGTCGGCTATCGCGTGGTGCAGTTTCTGCACCAGCACCGACTTGCCGCCGGGCAGGCCCTCCAGCAGGGTCGCCCGCCACAGCGGCCGGTCCTTGTCGAAATCGGCCATCGACTGGCGGCGGGCCTCCTCGAGGACGTCCTGCCAGGTGGAGCCCTCCGGCATCCGGAAACGGCGCATGTGGAAGGAGATGTCGAAGTCGGGATCGACCACCACCCGCGGTGATTCCAGGCCGGTCGGGCCCTCCACGACCTTCGAGCGCAGCACCGGCGCCAGCCGGGTGGCCCGCTCGTAGCGCTCGTTGAGCGCCTCCCAGTCCGGGCTGCCGTCCATGACCAGCACGCCCAACATGGTCGAGCGCATGACCGGGTCGTCGGTGGCCATCCGCCAGGTGGCGAAGTCCCAGCCGCCGAGCCGACGGGCTTCGGTGACGGTCTCATCACCGCGCAGCTTCTTGGGCTGCGGTTTTGCGGCCTTCTTGGCCGGTGCCTTGGCCGGTGCCTTGGCCGGTGCCTTGGCCGGTGCCTTGGTGGCCGGCTTTTTTGCGACTGCTTTCGCAGCGGGTGTCTTCTTGGCCGGTGTCTTCTTGGCCGGTGTCTTCTTGGCCGGGGCCTTGCGCGGCGCCTTCGCCGCGGGCGCGGCGCCGACGGGTTCGGTGCCACCGCGGGCGGCCGATTCCTCACGGCGGCGCCGCACGCTGGCCT
>VERS01000088.1 GCA_018882545.1 Mycobacterium sp. | reverse complement strand
GGACCCAGTGGTCGAGCAGTCGCGCCGCCGCGCCGGAGTCGATCGCCTCGGCGGCCCGGGTCAGCCCGTCCTCCCAGGAAGGCAGCCATTCGGCGTGGCTGGATAGTCCGGCGTGGGCCACCATCGCCCCGGCCGCGTTGAGCACGACGGCGTCGCGCACCGCTCCGGCCGACCCGCCGAACACCGCGTGGGCCGCCTCGGCATTGGCTTGCGCGTCGCCGCCGACGAGCTCCGCGACCTGCGCGCGGGGAAAGCCGAACCCCAGCGGGTCGATGGTGAGCTTGTCGACGGTGCCGGCCTGCACCCGCCAGATGGTGCTGGTCGTCGTGGTGGTCAGCTCATCAAGGCCGTCGTCGCCGTGCACCACCAACACGCTGCTGCGCCGCGCAGCGAACACACCGGCCATCACCTCGGCCATCTCCGCAAAGGCGCAGCCGATGAGCCCGGACCTCGGGGCAGCTGGATTCGTCAGTGGCCCAAGGATATTGAACACCGTCGGAACCCCGATCTCGCGCCGCGGCGGACCTGCGTGCTTATAGGACGGATGGAAAACCGGGGCGAAACAGAAACCGATCCCCACCTCGGCGACGCAGCGCGCCACCTGCTCAGCCTCGAGGTCGATGCGCACCCCGAGTGCCTCGAGCATGTCGGCGCCGCCACTGCGCGAGGAGGCCGCCCGGTTTCCGTGCTTGACCACCGGGACGCCGGCCGCGGCCACCACGATCGCCGCCATGGTGGACAGATTCACCGTGTCCGATCGGTCCCCGCCGGTGCCCACGACGTCGACCGTGTCGGTGCCGATCGCGTCGGTGGGAACTCGCATTGCGTAGGCCAGCATGGTGTCGGCCAGTTCCCGCACCTCGGCCGCGGTGGGGCGCTTCATCCTCATCGACACGCCGAAGGCGGCGATCTGCGCGGGCGTCGCGGCCCCGGTCATGATCTGGTCCATCGCCCAGGCGGCCTTGCCGGGCGCCAGTTCGACACCGGTCGTCACCTGGCCCAGGACCTGCGGCCATGTCGTGTCAGGTGCGCCCGCAACAGGCTCTGGAGTCGGTGGTGTCACCGGCCGATCGTCGCATGCAGAACCCCGCCCGCCAACGCTGGTCGGCAGTCGAGCGAAAACTTGTTGTGACCAATTCCGCCCCTGGCTGTACCTGGGCAACTACAAAGCGTCATACTTCTCGTTGTGACGAGCGCTGTAGGCACCTCAGGAACTGCGATCACGTCGCGCGTGCATTCGCTGAACCGACCGAACATGGTCAGTGTCGGCACCATCGTGTGGCTCTCCAGCGAGCTCATGTTCTTTGCTGGGCTGTTCGCGATGTACTTCACCGCACGTGCGCAGTCCGGCGGCAGCTGGCCGCCGCCGCCGACCGAGTTGAACCTCGCCCTGGCGGTACCGGTCACGCTGGTGCTGATCGCGTCCTCGTTCACCTGCCAGATGGGGGTCTTCGCCGCCGAACGCGGTGACGTGTTCGGCCTGCGCAGGTGGTACGTCATCACCCTGCTGATGGGCTTGTTCTTCGTGCTCGGCCAAGGCTACGAGTACATCCACCTCGTGCACGAGGGCACCACGATCGCCAGCAGCGCCTACGGCAGCGTCTTCTACCTCACGACGGGCTTCCACGGCCTGCACGTCATCGGCGGCCTGGTCGCCTTCGTGCTGCTGTTGCTGCGCACCAAGATGAGCAAGTTCACCCCGGCCCAGGCGACCGCGGCGATTGTCGTGTCCTACTACTGGCACTTCGTCGACATCGTCTGGATCGCCCTGTTCGCCACCATCTACTTCATCCGCTGATGAGCGATACACTTCCGATGAGAGGGGTTCGATGAGCGACAAGACCCGCCGCCGGTTGCGCCGTCGACTGACTGGCGCCGTACTTCTGCTCTTCGGCCTGGCCCTGGCCGGGGTCTTGGCAGCCACCCTCACCCCCAAACCGCAGGTCGCCGTGGCCGACGAGTCGAAGTCGGCGCTGCTGCGTACCGGCCTGCAGCTCTACGAGACCGCCTGCATCACCTGCCACGGCGCGAACCTGCAGGGCGTGGAAGGCCGCGGGCCCAGCCTCGCCGGGGTCGGAGAGGCCGCCGTCTACTTCCAAGTCTCCAGCGGCCGGATGCCGATGATGCGCAACGAAGCGCAGGCCATGCGCAAACCCCCCAACTTCGACGAGGCACAAATCGACGCCCTGGGGGCCTACGTACAGAGCATCGGCGGAGGCCCGGTGGTTCCCCGCGATGCCAACGGCCAGATCGCCAACGCCTCGCTGCTGGGCAGCGACATCGCCCGCGGCGGGGACCTGTACCGGTTGAACTGCGCTTCCTGCCACAACTTCACCGGTCGCGGCGGCGCACTGTCGTCGGGCAAGTACGCACCGGCGCTGGATCCGGCCACCCCGGCTCAGATCTACACCGCCATGCTGACCGGTCCGCAGAACATGCCGAAGTTCTCCGACCGCCAGCTCTCGCCGGAAGAGAAGAAGGACATCATCGCCTACGTGCGGTCGGCCGCCGACACCCCCAACCCTGGCGGCTACGGCCTCGGTGGCTTCGGTCCGGTGCCGGAGGGGATGGCGATCTTCGTCGTCGGGATGGTCGCCGCCGTAGCGGTGGCGCTGTGGATCGGGGCGCGCGCATGAACGAGTCGGACTATCCGCACGGCGAGGACCTCTCGCGGATGACCAACGAGGAACTGACCGCCCTCGGCGCCCGGATGGACGGCGTCGAGACGGTGTTCAAAGAGGAACGATGGCCCATCCCGGGCACCCGGGCCGAGAAGCGCTCCGAGCGACTGGTCGCGGCGTGGCTGCTGATCGGGGGCCTGGCCGGCCTCGCACTGCTGCTGATCTTCCTGTTCTGGCCGTGGGAATACAAGCCGCACGGCGCGGAGGGCAACTTCTGGTACACCCTGACCACGCCCCTGTACGGATTGACCTTCGGGCTGTCCATCATGGCCATCGGGATCGGGGCGGTGCTCTACCAGAAGCGCTTCATCCCCGAGGAGATCTCCATCCAGGACCGCCACGACGGGCCGTCCTCGGAACTGGAACGCAAGGCGACCGCGGCCACGCTGATCAACGCCTTCGAGGGCTCGACGATCAAGCGGCGCAAGCTGATCTGGACCTCGCTGGGGATCGGTGTCGGCGCGTTCGGCCTGGGTTCGCTGATCGCTTTCATCGGTGGTCTGATCAAGAACCCCTGGAAGCCCGTCGTACCCACCGCCGACGGCCTCAAGGCGGTGCTATGGACCTCCGACTGGACGCCCCGCTACCGCGGCGAGACGATCTTCCTGGGTCGCGCCACCGGCCGACCGGGTGAGTCGCCGTTCACCAAGATTCGCCCCGAAGACATCGACGCCGGCGGCATGGAGACGGTGTTCCCGTGGCGGGAGGAAGACGGCGACGGCACCACGGTGGAGTCCCACGAACGGTTGACCCACATCTCGATGGGGGTGCGCAACCCGGTGATGCTGATCCGCATCAAACCGGTCGACATGCCGCGGGTGGTCAAACGCCAGGGCCAGGAGAGTTTCAACTTCGGCGAGTTGTTCGCCTACACGAAGGTGTGCTCACACCTCGGCTGCCCATCGTCGCTCTACGAGCAGCAGACCTACCGGATCCTCTGCCCGTGCCACCAGTCCCAATTCGACGCCCTGCACTTCGCACGGCCGATATTCGGTCCAGCAGCACGCGCACTGGCCCAACTTCCGATTACTATCGACAAAGACGGTTACCTCGTCGCCAACGGCGACTTCATAGAACCAGTCGGACCGGCATTCTGGGAGCGCAGATCATGAGTACAAGCGTCGCCGAAAGCGTCAACAAAGCCGCCGATAACGTCGATTCGCGGTACCACCCATCAGCGGCACTGCGGCGCCAGCTGAACAAGGTGTTCCCCACCCACTGGTCGTTCCTGCTCGGCGAGGTGGCGCTGTACAGCTTCATCGTCCTGCTGCTCACCGGGGTCTATCTGACCCTGTTCTTCGACCCGTCGATGGCTGAAGTCACCTACGACGGTGTCTACCAACCGTTGCGCGGGATTCAGATGTCGCGGGCGTACGAGACGGCCCTGGAAATCAGTTTTGAAGTCCGCGGCGGACTGTTCGTCAGACAGGTGCACCACTGGGCGGCTCTGCTGTTCGCCGCGTCGATCATGGTGCACATGGCGCGGGTGTTCTTCACCGGAGCGTTTCGTCGTCCCCGCGAGGTCAACTGGGTCATCGGCGGCCTGCTGCTGATCTTGGCCATGTTCGAGGGCTTCTTCGGCTACTCCCTGCCGGACGACCTGCTCTCGGGCACCGGCATCCGGGCCGCACTCTCCTCGATCACGCTGGGCCTGCCGCTGGTCGGCACCTGGATGCACTGGGCAATCTTCGGCGGGGACTTCCCCGGGAACATCATCATGCCGCGGCTCTACGCGGTGCACATCCTGATCTTCCCGGGCATCATGCTCGCCCTCATCGGAGTCCACCTCGCACTGGTGTGGTTCCAGAAGCACACCCAATTCCCCGGCCCCGGCCGAACCGAGACCAATGTGGTCGGTGTCCGGGTCATGCCGGTCTTCGCAGTGAAGTCCGGGGCCTTCTTCGCGATGGTCGTCGGCATCCTGGGCCTGATGGGCGGGTTGCTCCAGATCAACCCGATCTGGCAGCTGGGTCCCTACAAGCCCTCCCAGGTGTCGGCCGGCTCGCAGCCCGACTTCTACATGCTCTGGACCGACGGACTGATCCGGCTCTTCCCGCCGTGGGAGATCTACATCGGTAACCACACCATCCCGGCCGCGGTGTGGGTGGCGGTCATCATGGGCCTGGTCTTCCTGGTGATGCTCGCCTACCCGTTCCTGGAGAAGAAGTTCACCGGGGACGACGCCCATCACAACCTGCTGCAGCGTCCGCGGGACGTCCCGGTTCGCACCGGAATCGGGGCGATGGCGATCGCGTTCTACCTGGTTCTCACCGCCAGCGCCTCCAATGACATCATCGCCTACAACTTCCACATCTCGTTGAACGCGACGACGTGGATGGGCCGCATCGGGATGCTGGTGCTGCCCCCGCTGGCCTTCTTTGTGGCCTACCGGTGGGCGGTAGCCCTGCAGCGCAGCGACCGCGAGGTTCTCGCGCACGGCATCGAGACGGGCATCATCAAGCGCCTGCCGCACGGTGCCTACATCGAGCTGCACCAGCCGCTGGGTCCGGTCGACGACCACGGCCACCCGATTCCGTTGGAGTACCAGGGCGCTGCTCTGCCCAAGCGCATGAACAAGCTGGGCTCTGGCGGAAAGCCAGGTCGCGGGAGCTTCCTCACCGCCGATCCGGCCGCCGAGGATGCCGCGCTCAACGAGGCGGCACACGCCTCCGAGCAGCGGGCCCTGACGGCGCTCAAGGAGTACCAGGACTACGAGTCCTACGGCAACGGTAGCGGCAACGGACGCGGCAATGGCAACGGAAGCGGCAACGGAAGCGGTTACCGCGGGTAGCGGTTCCGATTCGAGGGGAAGCCCCAGCCGGAAGGCTGGGGCTTTTCCCGTTGCCCCCCAACTCTGCCCCCCAGCTCTCTGCATTGCCTGATCGCCGAGCCGGCGCGAGGATATGATTCCTCCTGAGCCGCGGGCAGTTTTCTTTGGGAGGAACCTTTTGGTGTCGCCGAGTCGCTCCGATTCGAGCGCGCAGTACAAGGCGCTCACCGCCCAGATCAATTCCCGAATCTGGGCGGAGGGCAATATCACCTTCCCCGCAGTCCCGGCGATGCTCGACGACTTCACCACCAAGTGCGCCGACATCTTCGCCAGCCTGGGCCGCCCCTGCAGCGAAGCCGAACTCACCCATCTACGGGCAGTCCTTGACCGCAAGCTGACGGCGGCCTACACCGCGTCTCACCGTTCCACGGTCACGGTGAAGTACCGGTCAGCCGTCGGGGGCATGTTGAACTACACCGTGCATGACCACTGCCAGACGATCGACGAGGTCTACCACCACTGGCTCACCATCCGCGAACCACCGCTGTTTGGAACCGAGCCCGACGCCAGGGTCACCGCGCTGGCGGCAGCAGCTGAAGACCCCAGGAACTTCCGGGTGCTCGACATCGGGGCGGGCACAGGCCGTAACGCCCTGGCGCTGGCCCGGCGTGGACATCCTGTCGACGTCGTTGAGGTGACGCCGAAGTTCGCGGATTCCATCCGGGACATCGCGGCCGCGGAAGCGTTGGAGGTCCGCGTCATTCAGCGCGATATCTTCGACACCGACGACGATCTGCGCAGTGACTACGCATTGATCATCCTGGCCGGAGTGGTGCCGGAGTTCCGGGAGCCTCAACAGTTGCACCGCCTGTTCCAGACGGCTGCCCGGTGCCTGGCGCCCGGGGGCAGGCTGGTGTTCGAGATCTTCGTAGCCAAGGATTCCTACCTTCCCGACGACGCCGCCCGGCAGTTCGCTCAGCAGGCCTATTCGACGTTCTTCACCCGCGAGGAGATCGCGGCTTCGGTCCAGGGCATGCCCTTGACGCTGGAGGGCGATGACAGCGTGTATGTCTACGAGAAGGAGCACCTGCCCGCGGGAACGTGGCCGCCGACCGGCTGGTATGACGGGTGGTCGAACGGTCGCGATGTGTTCGCCATGACCCGCGAGGACTGCCCTATCGAATTGCGGTGGTTGGTTTATCGGCGGGACTGATCGGCTTAGCCGCCGAGTTGGCGCTGGAAGAAGACCAGGACAGCCGGCATGGCTGCGGTGATCACCCCGGCCAAGCCGAAAGCCACCCACGCCTCGGTATCGTTGCGGCCGGCCAGCAACCACGCGCCAACAGCCACCGCTGTGAGCGCCAGGCCCATCACGCCCAGCAGCGCCGCAGTCCCGCGGAGCAAAATCCGGTCGACGACGCTCTCGAGGGCATCTGTGGCACCGGAGGGCCCGGTCTCGGGCGATCGGCGAACAGCGGGGTCCACGCCGAATACCCGCATCGTGTCGGCTGGTGTCTCAGGGGTCGGTTCAGATGTCGGTGCGACCGCAGCCGACGAGGATCTGTCCGCGGCCCCGTCGGCCCGGGCAGTTCGGCGGGCCCGGATCAGCAGCGGAATCGCGCCGATGATGATCAGGGCTGAGACCACGATCACCCCGTAGAGCAGCCAGGAGGACCGCTGTTCGCCGCCGGTATGCCCGCCCCCGAGTCGGACCATCCCAACAGTCGCGAACACGCTGGCCGCCAACCAGACCAGCCATATCGCCGCGCAGGCTCCGATCATCATCCGGTCGACGGTTTCCGGGGGCCGTGCGGTCAGCCCGGCCGGATTCGAACCCTGGGGTCGCATACCCATCCCGATCAGCAACTCGTCTGCGCGGCGTTGTTCTGGTTCGATGACAGCACCGTCCCGTCGCTCGTGGTGATGGAGCAGTTCAGCCTACTGACCAGGAACAAACTGGATGCCTGGACCGAACCCACGTCGGACTGCGAGATCGGCGTGACCGTCAGCGACCAGGGGATATAGACGTTGCGTTGCGTCCGGCGCCGGCCGGAGGCATCGACGTAGGTCACCGTGATGATGTCGCCGGGAGCCTTGGTCCCCGTCACGGTGTAGGTCACCTGCCGCGGCCCCGCCTGG
>VERS01000087.1 GCA_018882545.1 Mycobacterium sp. | reverse complement strand
CTATTGTCACCGGTCAGTCGCTGGCCGCGACGGTCGGCGCCGGCGCCACGGCCGAACTGGGTGCCATGCGGATCTCCGAGGAGATCGACGCCCTGGAGGTGATGGGCATCAAGTCCATCTCCTACCTGGTATCGACGCGCCTGGTCGCGGCGGCGGTGGTCATCATCCCGCTCTACGCGATGTCGCTGATCATGGCCTTCCTGGCCGCCCAGCTGACCACCACGGTGCTCTACGGGCAGTCATCGGGCACCTACCTGCACTACTTCCACACGTTCCTGCGGCCCAACGACGTGTTCTGGTCATTCATCGAGGTGATCGTGATCTCGGTGTTCGTCATGATCAACCACTGCTACTTCGGCTACAACGCCTCCGGCGGCCCGGTCGGCGTGGGAGAGGCGGTCGGAAAGTCGATGCGAGCGTCACTGGTCCTGATCCAGTTCGTGGTTCTCTTCGCTTCGTTGGCGCTGTACGGCACCAACCCGAACTTCAACCTGACGGTGTAGCGACATGACAGCGCCCCTGAACGAATCGCGAACGCCACCGCTCCGGCTGGCGGGTCTGATCTTCCTGTTGGTCCTGGCCCTGATCCTGACCTTCCTGCTGCTTCAGTTCCGCGGCGCACTGACCCCCAAGACCCAGCTGACCATGGTCGCCGCCCGGGCCGGTTTGGTGATGGACCCGAACGCCAAGGTGACCTACAACGGCGTCGAGATCGGCCGGGTCACCAAGATCGAAGCCGCCAATATCGACGGCACCGAGGCGGCCAAATTCTCCCTCGAGGTCAAGCCGAAGTTCCTGCCGCTCATCCCCTCGAATGTCGACGCCGACATCCAGGCCACCACGATCTTCGGCAATAAGTACGTCTCGCTGTCGACCCCGCAGAACCCCTCCCCGGAACGCCTGAGCAGCGCCAACGTCATCGACGCCCGCAGCACCACCACCGAGTTCAACACCCTCTTCGAAACGGTGACGACGCTGGCGGAGAGCATCGATCCGGTCAAGCTGAACCTCACCCTCTCGGCGACCGCGGAGGCGCTGACCGGCCTGGGCAGCAAGTTCGGCGAGTCGATCGTCAAAGCCAATGTCGCGCTGGACAACCTGAACCCGCGCCTGCCCCGTCTGCAGTACGGCATGCAGCAACTGGCCGGCTTCGCCGATGTCTACACCGCCGCCGGGCCGGACCTGTGGGACGCTCTTGACAATGCGCTGACGACGGTGCGCACCCTCAACGACCAACGCGGCGACCTCGATGCAGCCCTGCTGGCCGCGGTCGGGTTCGGCAACACCGGCGCGGAGATCTTCGAACGCGGCGCACCCTATCTGGTCCGCGCGCTGTCCGATCTGGTCCCCACCTCCAAGTTGCTCAACACCTACAGCCCGCAACTGCACTGCATGATCCGCAACTATGCCGAGGTGCTGCCGTTGGCGCTGGACGGCTTCGGCGGCAACGGCTACTCGCTGGCCGACCACGCCAAGCTGATCGGCGCGCCCAACCCCTACATCTACCCGGACAACCTGCCCCGGGTGAACGCCCGCGGCGGTCCGGGCGGCGCACCGGGCTGCTGGCAGAAGGTCACCCGCGACTTCTGGCCGGCACCCACCCTGGTCGTCGACACCGGCGCCAGCATCGCCCCGTACAACCACTTCGAGCTCGGGCAGCCCCTGCTGACCGAGTATGTCTGGGGCCGGCAATTCGGGGAGAACACGATTAACCCATGAGTATTCGCGGAACCCTCATCAAACTGGGCATCGTCGCGACGATTCTCGCGCTGTGCACCGTTCTGCTGGTCATCGTCTTCGGCCAGCTGCGCTTCCAGCGGTTCAACACCTACGTCGCGGAGTTCAGCAACGGCAGCGGTCTGAAGCCCGGCCAGTTCGTGCGGGCCGGCGGGGTGGAAGTCGGCAAGGTCAAGTCGGTGACGCTGGCGGAGAACGGCCAGCGGGTGACCGTGGCACTCAACGTCGACAAGTCGCTGCCGCTCTACCAGTCCAGCACCGCCCAGATCCGCTACGCCAACCTGATCGGTGAGCGCTACGTCAACCTGGACCGGGGCTCCGGCGACGGCGCCGATGATGTGCTGCCCCCAGGCGGGTTCATCCCGCTGGCCCGGACCACTCCGGCGCTGGACCTCGACGCCCTCATCGGCGGATTCAAACCGCTGTTCAAATCCCTTGACCCCGAGAAGGTCAACAACATCGCCACCTCGCTGGTCACGGTGTTCCAGGGCCAGGGCGGCACAGTGGCCAACATCCTCAGCCAGACCGCCCAGCTCACCTCGACGCTGGCCGACCGGGACCGGGCAATCGGTGAGGTGATCACCAATCTCAACACGGTGCTGACGACGGTCAACCGCCACCAACGGGAGTTCGACTCGACGGTCAGCAACCTGGAGATCCTGGTGACCGGCCTGAAGAACCGGGCCGATCCGCTGGCGGCGGCGATCGCCGACATCAGCAACTCCTCGCAGACGCTGGCGGGCCTGCTCAGCGATGAGCGGCCCCGGCTGCAGCAGACCATCGGCAAGCTGGAGGTCATTCAGCAGCCGTTCGCCGACCAGCCGGAGAAGCTGGAGAAGCTGCTCAACGAGTATCCGACCGCGATCAACCTGATCGGCCGGGCCGGTGGGGTGTACGGCGACTTCTTCAACTTCTATCTCTGCGACCTCACCCTGACCCTCAACGGTCTGCAGCCCGGTGGCCCGGTTCGCAAGGTCCGGATCACCAAGCAGCCGACGGGGAGGTGCACGCCGCAATGAGGACTCTCCAAACCGACAACCGGGTCCGGTTAGGCCTGCTCGGCCTGCTGATCGTGGTGATGGTCGTGGCGGTCGGCCAGAGTTTCGCCAGCATTCCGATGCTGTTCGCCAAGCCGATGTACTACGCGCACTTCTCCGATTCGGCCGGCGCCGCCCCCGGTGACAAGGTGCGTATCAGCGGGTTCGACGTGGGCCAGATCAAGTCGCTGAAGATCGACGGCGACCGGGTCAAGGTCGGCTTCACCCTGGGCAAGTACCGCATCGGCACGGACAGCCGGCTGTCCATCCGGACCGACACCATCCTGGGCAAGCGGGTCATGGAGATCGACCCGCGCGGCACCAAGCCGCTGGCCGTCAACGGATTGCTGCCGCTGGAGCAGAGCACGACTCCCTACCAGCTCTACGACGCGTTCTCCGAACTGACCACCAACACCAGCCAGTGGGACCTCGACGCCGTCAAGCGGTCGTTGAACGTGCTGTCGGAGACCCTCGACGCCAGCCAGCCCGAGCTCAAGGCCGCCCTGGACGGGGTCGCCCGGTTCTCTGACACCATTGGCAAGCGCGACGACGCGTTCAAGGAACTGCTGGTGCAGGCCAACAAGACGGCCTCGGTGCTGGGCAACCGCAGCGAGCAGATCAACCGCCTGCTGGTCAACGCCCAGGTGCTGCTGGCGGCGGTCAACCAGCGCAGCCGCGAAGTGGACGTGCTGCTGCAGAACGTCACGGCGGTGTCCCAGCAGTTCGCCGGTTTCGTCAACGACAACCCGAATCTGACCAACGTGCTGACCCAGTTGCAGACCATCACCGACGTGCTGGCCCGCAACAAAGAGGACCTCACCTACTCGATCATCACGGCGTCGAAGTTCATGGGATCGCTGACCGAGGCGATCGGATCCGGACCGTACTTCAAGACGCTGTTGGTCAACCTCCTGCCGTACCAGATCATCCAGCCATGGGTCGACGCAGCGTTCAAGCAGCGCGGCATTGACCCGGAGGAGTTCTGGCGCAACGCCGGACTGCCGGCCTACCAGTTCCCCGACCCGAACGGCGTGACACAGCCCAACGGGGCGCCCCCGGCCGCACCGCCGGTCTTCGAGGGAACCCCGGAAAATCCCGGCCCCGCGATTCAGCCCGGCTCGCCGTGCTCCTACACCCCACCGGCCAATGGGATTCCGTCCCCCGGCAATCCGCTGCCCTGCGCCGCGGTGAACCAGGGTCCCTACGGTCCGGTGCCAGGCGGTTACCCGCCGCCGAACGTGGCGATCTCCGCGCCGAATCCGGCCGCCGAGGCTCCGAACCACGGTGTCCCGGCTGCGGCAGTGCCGGGATTGCCCGGCCCGCTGGTGCCTGGCGCGCCGGGACCCGCGCTGGCACCCGGACCGCCGGGAGCCCGCACCGTTCCGGTCCCGGGCCCCGGCCCGGGTAATGCACCTGCCGCGTCCATCGCGCCGGTCGACACGGGAGGGGCTTAAGCCATGTCCGTCCGAAACACCGCGCTGTCGAAGGTCTCCCGGGGCGGGGCCGTCATCGCCGTGATCGTGCTGGTGCTGGCACTGCTGGCCGCCATCATCGGCTACCGGCTGTACAAGAAGGCGACGACGACCACCGTCAGCGCCGAGTTCGCCGACGCCCTGGCCGTCTACCCCGGCGACCGGGTGCAGATCATGGGGGTCAAGGTCGGCACCAACGACAAGATCGAACCGACCGGCAGCGGCGATCGGATGAAGGTCACCTTCAGCTGGGACAGTCAGTACAAGGTGCCCGCCGACGCCGTCGCCTCGGTGCTGAACCCGACTGTGGTGGCCTCCCGCGTGATCCAACTGGACCCGCCCTACACCGGCGGGCCGACGCTGGCCAACGGCGACGTGATCCCGCTCGAGCGCACCAGGGTGCCGGTGGAATGGGACGACATCCGCGGCCAGCTCGACAAGCTGGTCTCCGAACTGGGTCCGGCCCCGGGCCAGCCCAAGGGCCCGCTGGGCGACTTGGTGGACTCCCTGGCCGACACCCTCAGCGGGAAGGGCCAGCAGATCAACACCACCTTCCGGGCGCTGTCGGACGCGGTGGCCGCGCTCAACGACGGTCGGGGTGACCTGTTCGCAACCACCAAGGCGCTGGCCGTCTTCGTCAACGCACTGCACCAGAACGACCAGCAGTTCGTGGCGCTGAACAACAACCTGGCGCAGTTCACCACCTCGCTGACCAACTCCGATCAGGAGTTGTCCCGGGCGCTGGTGGAGATCGACGCCCTGCTCAAGACCGCCCGCAAGTTCGTCGACGACAACGGCTCGCTGCTGTCGGCCGACATCAACAACCTGGCCGACGTGACCAACTCGCTGTTGCAGCCCGACGGCCTCAACGGCTTGGAGACCGCGCTGCACGTCTATCCGACACTGGCGGCCAACGTCAACCAGATCTACCACCCGACGCACGGATCCATCGTCGCGATCCCGGCCGTCGCCAGCTGGGCCAACCCGATGCAGTTCCTGTGCAGCGCCATCCAGGCCGGCAGCCGGCTGGGTTACCAGGACTCCGCCGAGTTGTGCGCCCAGTACCTGGCCCCCATCCTGGACGCCACGAAGTTCAACTATCCGCCGTTCGGGGTCAACCAGTTCGCCAGTGCCTCGACGCTGCCGAAGTACGTCGCCTACTCCGAGGAGCGGTTGCGACCGCCGCCGGGGTACAAGGACACCACGGTGCCGGGCATCTGGTCGCGGGACACCCTGTTCTCGCACGGCAACCACGAGCCGGGCTGGATCGTCGCGCCGGGCATGCAGGGCCTGCAGGTACAGCCGTTCACCGCCAACATGCTGACGCCGGACTCGCTGGCCTCACTGATGGGCGGGCCGGATCCGGCCGGGTATCCGGCCGGTGGGCCACGCGGTGGAGCGCCGTCCAACTCCTATGACCAGAAGAACCCGCTGCCGCCGCCGTGGTATCCGCCTGCCCCGCCGCCGCCTGCGCCGGCGCCGGATGTGGTGCCCGGACCGCTGCCGGTGTCCCAGCAGATCGGCCCGCCGGCGCCGGGTACCATCCCGCCGCCCGCGCCGCCGATGCCCGCACCGCCCGCTCTACCTGCAGAAACGGGGGCTGGACAGTGACCGAACAGGTGAAGCGCCCGCATCGGTTGGGTATGCGTGGACTTGCGCTCGGAGTGACAGCGATGGTCCTGACATCCTGCGGATGGAAGGGCATCGCCAACGTCCCACTGGACCTCGGACCGGGCAGCGAACGGGGTGCCCAGACGTTCTATGTGCAGGTGCCCGACACGCTGGCGCTCAACGTCAACAGCCGGGTGCGGGTCGCCGACGTGTTCGTCGGGACGGTTCGCAAGATTGAACTCAAGGACTGGGTGCCGACGCTGACCCTCAGCGTCGATCCGTCGATCCAGCTTCCGGCCAATGCGACCGCCAAGATCGGGCAGAGCAGCATCCTGGGGACTCAGCACGTCGAACTGGCGGCCCCGGCGAGTCCCGCCTCGGCTCCGCTTCGCAGCGGTGACACGATCCCGCTGGACCGGTCGTCGTCCTTCCCGACCGTGGAACGGACGCTGGCCAGCCTGGCCGGCGTGTTGCGCGGCGGCGGCATTCCCAATCTGGAGGTGATCCAGAACGAGGTCAACAACCTGCTGACCGGCAATGCCGATCAGATCCGGGCGTTCCTGGGCAAACTCGACGTGTTCACCGCCGAGTTGAACAAGCAGCGCGACGACATCGCCCGGGCGATCGAGTCGACGAACAACCTGTTCGCCTACGTCGCCAGCCGCAATGACACCCTTGACCAGTTGCTCGTCGACCTGCCGCCCCTGGCGGAGTATCTGGCGGGCTCGCGGGACCGGCTCTCGGACGCCATCGTGGCGCTGGGCCGATTCGGCAAGGTGACCGGCGAGACCCTGTCAGCCGCCCAGGCCGACCTGCGCACCAACCTCGACATCCTGCAACGGCCCCTGGTCCAATTGGGCCGCAGCGCTCCGTACTTCCTGGACGCGATGCGGCTCATCATCACCAACCCGTACCCGCTGGACAACATTCCGAAGGTGATCCGGGGCGACTACATCAACCTGTCGTTGAACGTGGACCTGACCTTGAGCTCGGTGGACAACGGCCTGCTCACCGGGACCGGCGTGTCGGGCATGCTGCGCGCCCTCGAGCAGTCCTGGGGTCGGGATCCGGCCACGATGATCCCCGATGTTCGATTCACCCCGCACCCGAACATGACCGACGGCGGCGGACCATTCATCGAGCGCGGCGAGTAGGGACGTGATCTGACATGCTGCTCACTCGTTTCATCAAGACCCAGTTGCTGATCTTCGGCGTTTTGACCGTGCTGGCGCTGATCGCCCTGAGCGTGTTCTACCTCCGGTTGCCGGCCCTGGCCGGGATCGGTCAGTACCCACTGAAGGTGGACCTGCCCTCGGCCGGTGGCCTGTACAAGACCGCGAACGTCACCTACCGCGGCGTCACCATCGGGCGGGTCACCGATATCGAACCCACCGAGACCGGTGCGCTGGCCAGCCTCAGCATCGATAAAAAATACAAGATCCCGGTTGACGCCAGTGCAAACGTCCGTTCGGTCACCGCGGTCGGCGAGCAGTACATCGACCTGGTCTCCGAGACCAATCCCGGCCAGTACTTCGACGCAGGCCAGACGATCACCAAGAGCACGATCCCGACCCCGATCGGACCGGCCCTGGACCGGGCCAATGCCGCGCTGGCAGCGATCCCGGCCGGCAAGATCTCCAACCTGCTCGACGAGACGGCTCAGGCCGTCGGCGGCCTCGGCCCGACGTTGCAGAAACTGGTGGACAACACCCAGTCCTTCGTGACCGCACTGCAGGAGAACATCGGCGACGTC
>VERS01000698.1 GCA_018882545.1 Mycobacterium sp. | reverse complement strand
CGTTTGAACTCGCTGAATTCGCCGGCGTCGACGATGCGGCCGACCACCTCGGCCACGTCGTAGGGAATCCGCGCGTCGACCGGGACGACGTCATACAACTCGCTCTGATCGGCGACCGGGTCGACCGGGGGCGCCACATCCCAGGGCGGAGCGGGCCGGGGCCCCAGGGTGGCGACAATGCGCCGGACGATGCGCAGGGCGTCGCGGTCGTCCCGGGCCAGGTGGTCGACGACCCCGGAGGTCTTGGCGTGCAGATCACCACCGCCGAGTTCCTCGGCCGTCACCACCTCCCCGGTCGCCGCCCTCACCAGGGGCGGGCCGCCCAGGAAGATGGTGCCCTGGTTGGCCACGATGACGGTCTCGTCGCTCATCGCCGGCACGTAGGCACCGCCGGCGGTGCACGAACCCAGCACGGCGGCGATCTGCGGGATGCCGGCGGCGCTCATCGTCGCCTGGTTGAAAAAGATGCGCCCGAAGTGCTCACGGTCGGGGAACACCTCGTCCTGGCGCGGCAGGAAGGCTCCGCCGGAGTCGACCAGATAGATGCAGGGCAGCCGGTTCTGCGCGGCGATCTCCTGGGCGCGTAGGTGTTTTTTCACCGTCACGGGGTAGTAGGTGCCGCCTTTGACGGTGGCGTCGTTGGCCACGATCATGCATTCCCGGCCGGACACCCGGCCGATTCCGGTGATGATGCCGGCGGCCGGGCAGTCGTCGTCGTACATACCGTCGGCCGCCAACGGGGCGATCTCCAGCAGCGGGCTGCCGGGGTCGAGCAGTCCGTCGACCCGGTCCCGCGGAAGCAACTTGCCCCGGGACACGTGGCGTTCGCGGGAGCGCGATGGGCCGCCGAGTGCTGCGGCGGCCAGTTTGGTGCGCAGTTGGGCCACAAGTTCCAGATGCGCCTCGCGGTGCGACGGTGTCATCGGACCCTCCCGCCCCTTCCGCGTTAATGACGACTAACTGATACGATCTCAGCCAGGATGTTAGTGGAGATTAACCGATGACACCAACCACCCTGCGCGGCAGGCGGAAATCCGACCGGCGCTCGCAACTGTTGGCCGCCGCCGAACAGCTGATCGCCGAGCGCGGATTCCTCGCGGTACGGCTGGAAGACATCGGCGCCGCGGCGGGCGTCAGCGGCCCGGCCATCTACCGGCACTTCCCGAGCAAAGAGGCATTGCTGGTCGAACTGCTCGTCGGCATCAGCACGCGGCTGCTGAGCGGGGGTCAGGCGGTGGTCGCCGAGTCCGGCACCGCCGCAGCCGCACTGGCCGGGCTGATCGAGTTCCACCTGGACTTCGCCCTCAGCGAGCCCGGGCTGATCCGGATCCAGGACCGGGATTTGGACAACCTCCCCGCGCCGGCGCAACGGCAGGTCCGTCGCGCCCAGCGGCGATACGTCGAGACCTGGGTCTCGGTGCTGCGCCGGGTCCACCCCGAGCTGTCCGAGGACCGCGCCCGGTTGATGGCGCACGCCGCGTTCGGCCTGCTGAACTCCACGCCGCACAGTGTGCGGCCGGCCGCGCCGGCAGAGTCGCGGGCAGTCTTGCGCGCGATGACGGGCGCGGCGCTGTCAGCCACATCGCCCTGACTCGAACGGCGAACTCGCACCGGAACTCGCACCGGCGAGCGGCCCCGGGAAGGCACCGCAAGCCGGTAGCCTGCTTGCGTGAGTTGGGCATGAGCGATCCACGCGGTTCGGGGTGGCCGGACCCCGCCCGGGGCGGGTACCCGCCGGGTACCGACCCCGCCTACTCCGGGTACTGG
>VERS01000086.1 GCA_018882545.1 Mycobacterium sp. | reverse complement strand
TCAGGTCCTCGAACACCCACCGCGAGTCCTCGCTCGTCTCGCCGACGATGGTGCCGGCCTCGAAGTAGGACGTCATTCCCCAGGACGGCGCCGGCAGCAGCGTGAGTTCCTGCGCGGCACGCACATTCGGGACCGAGAACAGGTTCTGTCCGACCAGGATCGGGATGGTCGCGGCGGCTTCGACGGCGTGCCCGGTCGGGGTTCCGTCGGGATCGCGCACCCAGTACTGGGCGCCGGGATCGGGGTCAGGGGTGTCCTTGCCGATACCGGCCGCTGTCATGGCCGCGGTGTTGAACCAGGAGTCGTGGGCGTCGGCGGAGAACAGGTACATCGGCCGGTCGCCGGTGATCTCGTCGAGCCACTCCCGGCGCGGGGAGCGCTCCTCGAACGAATCGGGCATCCAGGCGTATCCGCGCAGCGGCGCGTCAGGCTGTTGGTCGGCCACCCACCGGCGTATCGCAGCCAGCACCGGATCCCGGCCGACGATCCCGGAGAGGTTCACGCCGAGTTTGGACACCGCCATCGACGCGAGGTGGTTGTGGGCGTCGATAAAGCCCGGCAGGCACATCCGGCCGTGCAGGTCGATCGTCTCGGTGGCGGCGTCGCAGAAGTCATCGGCGGCGTCGCGGGTGCCGACATGCACCAGATCGGACCCCCGGACCACCACGGCCTGCGCCCAGGGCTGGGCGGGATCGCCGGTCCAGATCGGGCCGTTGGTCAGCAGATAGGAATTCCCCATAGCAGGCACGGTAGCCAAGCCGGGTATCCGGTGCGCTGCCTTCAGGGTTGTGCGACCCTGAGGGTCATGAGAGTCGGGACAGTCATGGTGGGGCTCGGCATCGCGGCCGGGTCGATCACCGGATCTTCGGTGGCCTGGGGGACCCCGCCGACCGGTGTCGAGGTGCAGATTTTGTCGCAGAACGTCGTCAACGGCATCGAGTACGTCGTCACCCGGGTCACCGTCGCGCCAGGTGGGGGAACCGGCTGGCACTACCACCCCGGGGAGGTGTTCGGGTACATCAAGGACGGCACGATGACCCACTGGAGCGTTCCCGGGGATGGCAGCTGCACCGTCGACGCGGTGTACGGCGCGGGTGCGCCGGTGAAGGAGGGCGTCGGACCCGGTTTCGTCCACAATGGCCGTAACGAAGGCAACACACCCCTGGTGATGGAGGTGGTCTACATCAATCCGGCCGGGGCACCCAGGTCGGTGGAGGTGCCCGAACCGGTCGGCTGCCTGGTTTCCTGACGGCGCTGTGACGTCCGCCGCGCACCCGCTGCGGGGCGGCCCGGGCAGCGGGTTGAATGAATGAGACGTGAGGGAGGGTTGAGAGTGTCCGAGAAACTCCGCTGCCTGGTGACCGGAGCTACCGGGTATATCGGCGGACGCCTGGTCCCCCGTTTGCTGGAGAGCGGTTTCGAGGTGCGGGCGCTGGCGCGCAACCCCGACAAACTGGCCGGGGTGCCGTGGCGGGACCGCATCGAGGTGGCCCGCGGCGACCTCGGGGACCCCGCCTCCCTGGAGAAGGCGTTCGAAGACGTCGACGTCGTCTACTACCTGGTGCACTCGATGGGCTTCGAGAAGGACTTCGCCGCCGAGGAACGCCGCGCCGCCCAGAACGTGGTGGCTGCCGCACGCACGGCCGGCGTCCGCCGGATCATCTACCTCAGCGGCCTGCACCCCAAGGGTGCCGAACTGTCCACCCACCTGCAGTCGCGCACCACCGTCGGAGAGATCCTGATCGCCTCCGGGATCGAGACGATCGTGCTGCAGGCCGGGGTCGTGGTCGGTTCCGGGTCGGCGTCCTTCGAAATGGTCCGCCACCTCACCGACCGGCTGCCGGTGATGACGACCCCGAAGTGGGTGCACAACAAGATTCAGCCGATCGCGATCCGCGACGTGCTCTACTACCTGGTCGCCGCGGCGACCTGTCCGGTGACCAAGTCGCGGGAATGGGATATCGGCGGCCCGGACGTGCTCGAGTACGGCGACATGATGCAGATCTACGCCCAGGTAGCGGGCCTGCGGCCGCGGCGGATTCTGGTACTTCCCGTGCTCACCCCCCGAATCGCCTCGCTCTGGGTCGGCTTGGTGACACCGATTCCCACCGGCCTGGCCCGGCCGCTGGTCGAGTCGTTGCACTGCGACGCGGTGATGGACAACCACGACATCGACTCGATCATCCCGCCCCCCGAGGGCGGACTGACTCCTTACAAGCGTTCGGTGTCACTGGCCTTGGCCCGCATCGCCCGCGGTGAGGTCGAGACCACCTGGAATACCGGCACCGCCGCTCAGCTACCCAGCGATCCGGAATGGGCCGGTGAGGTGGTGTACACCGACACCCGGTCGCGGCACACGACCGCCAGCCCCGAAAGACTCTGGCGGGCGGTGGAAAACAGCGTCCCCGAACACTGGCGCGTCGAGGAGCGGGAGCCGGGCAAGGTTCTCAAACTGCACGCCGAGCGCGGCGCGGCCGGCGACCGCTGGCTGGAGATGCGAATCACCCCGGAGGGCAACGGAAGTCGGTACGAACAACGCGCTATCTTCTATCCGCGCGGCCTGCTGGGACGGGTCTACTGGTTGGCCGGACGGCCGCTGCAGGCGGTCGCCTTGGACCGCCGGGTCAAGAAGGTCACCTCGGAAGTCGGTTAGCCGATCGGGCCGGGTCGATGCGCCGGCCCTATGGCCGGCTGGGCCCTATGGTCGGCTGAGCGCGGAGACGTTGTCGTTGTCGGCCTGCACCGCGGCGAGCATGTTCTCCACGACGTTCTTGCCCAGCGCGGTCGCGGTGGGCAGTTCGATCGGGTAGGTGCCGTCGAAGCAGGCACAGCACAACCGGCTCACGGGTTGTTCGGTCGCCGCGATCATGCCCAGCTGGGAGATGTATCCGAGGGTGTCCGCGCCGATCGCCTGGCGCACCGACTCCAGCATCTCCCCGTCGTCGGTCTGGGTTCCGGGGGCGTTGGCGATCAGCTCGGCCGGGGTGGCGAAGTCGATACCGTAGAAGCAGGGCCACTTCACCGGCGGTGAGGCGATCCGCACATGCACCTCGACCGCCCCGGCCTCGCGCAGCATCCGGATCAGGGCGCGCTGGGTGTTGCCCCGCACGATGGAGTCGTCGACGACGATGAGCCGTTTGCCGCGGATGACCTCACGCAGCGGATTGAGCTTGAGCCTGATGCCGAGCTGGCGGATGGTCTGCGAGGGCTGGATGAAGGTGCGGCCCACGTAGGCGTTCTTCATCAGGCCCTGCCCGAACGGGATTCCAGACTCCTGGGCGTAGCCCACCGCGGCGGGGGTGCCCGACTCCGGCACACCGATGACCAGATCTGCCTCCACCGGTTTCTCCCGGGCCAGCCGTCGGCCGATGTCCAACCGGGTGGCATGCACTGAACGTCCGGCGATGACGCTGTCCGGGCGGGCCAGGTAGACGTACTCGAACACGCAGCCCTTCGGGGTGGGCGGGGCGAACCGGGTGGAGCGCACCCCGTCGGCGTCGATGGCCAGCAGTTCACCGGGTTCGATATCGCGCACGAAGGAGGCGCCCACGATGTCCAGGGCCGCGGTCTCCGAGGCCACCACCCAGCCGCGGTCAAGCCGTCCCAGCGACAGCGGCCGCACCCCGAACGGGTCCCGAGCGGCGTAGAGGGTGGTCTCGTCCATGAAAACCAGGCAGAACGCACCCCGCACCGTCGGCAGCAGTTCCAGGGCGGCCTGCTCGATACTGGTGTCCGCCGCACCACCGGCCAGCAGCGCCCCGAGGATGTCGGAGTCGGTGGTGGCCGCACCCGGTGCATTGTGGTTGATCAGCCCCTCTTTGCGAGCCCGCTCAGCCAATTCGGTTGTGTTGACCAGATTGCCGTTGTGGCCGAGCGCGACGCCGGTGCCGGCGGCGGTGTTGCGGAAGACCGGCTGGGCGTTCTCCCAGGTCGTCGATCCGGTCGTCGAATAGCGGCAGTGCCCGATCGCGACGTGGCCGGGCATGGCGGCCAGGGTCTGCTCATCGAAGACCTGGCTGACCAGGCCGAGGTCCTTGAACACCAGGACTTGCGATCCGTCGGCCACGGCGATCCCGGCTGCCTCCTGGCCGCGGTGCTGCAGCGCGTAGAGGCCGTAGTAGGTGAGTTTGGCGACTTCCTCGCCGGGAGCCCAGACGCCGAAGACGCCGCACTCTTCCCGAGGTTCGTTGTCCAGTTGGCCTGTCAAAGTGCTCCCTGGCGTCGGTGACCCTATGAGTCTACTGGGGATCAGGACCAAACCCCGAATCTCACCTCGTGTCGCTTTGGGTGCCCGCGGGGTGGGCTGGTGTTCCGGCCACACGGACCATGCGTGTTGTCGAGTCACACGCGGTCAGCGACATCGACGCCGAGGAAACCGGTAGGCGCCGCAGCAGCGAACTGCGAGCCCCATGAGCCTAGGGTGGCCGCAACGAACACCAAGTCGCTGAGCTTGTGGTTAGGAGCAGTTGCCGCTTGGTCGATAACGGTCCTCAGTCGACCGGCATCTATGATTTCTGGCAGGTGGCCCTCCGTCAGCGCAGCAGCGCTGATCGCCTCTCTAAACTCCGCGGAACCCACCAGCATGCGGGTTAAGTCAGGCCACGAACCATCTGTGAACCAAGCACACCCAAAGGAATTGCCGGGCTGTCGCGATGAGACAAGCCGCCTGCCGCGGTTCACAACTCGTGACAAAATCAACAAGCTTGGACGAATCGTCGGGCGGTGGCCATGGTTTGCATCGGGGACGGCAAGCAAGGAAGGCGCCAACAACTCAAGTGCCCGAATCCATATTCTGTTGTTACCCCGAACCGCACGGGGCATTTTCAGATGCAAATCCAGCACGCCGTTTTGCATTGTAACGCTGCGCTCCCGATATTCGGCACGGATCGCGTTCTCGAACAGGTATGACGGGTACCGCGACTGATAGAAGGTATCGGGCCACGTGAACCAGTCGAATGGATCCTCGGAGTGTGTCTGGGCCTCTGCAACGATCTCGGAAATGACGTCGTTCAGCGTTGATCGGTAATGGTTCCGAGCCTCGCTGACGAGGATTCGCGACGGATCGACTGCAGAAAGATTGTATTTCAGCCTGGTGATGATCATGTCTATGACATTCGAACGCTTGACCCTGGATGCAAAAGGCGAGTAGGACCCTAAGCCTCTCAGGTAACGGAACGGCAGATTCGTTCCGCGGAAGTATAATTCGGGAGCGAAACCATGAATAACCGTCGCATGAGGTGGAATACCGCCCAGCCCCAGCGTGTGGGCGTGGTAAAAGACGAAGGAACCGCTTCCGATCGCAGCTGCTCGGGGAAGCATTTTGATGTAATGATCATCAGGGCGAAGTCGCACCCGCAGTTCAGAGCCGTGAGCGGCCGCTAGGGCCTTGGAAGTAACCGCCTCGCGGTTGATGTGATCGTTGAAGTGGACGCAGCGAATCGGCTGCGTCGTGCAGGCCAGCACCAGCCGCGAATCGAGTCCGCCACTGAGCAGTAGGTTGGTGTCGCTGTTCTGCACGTTCCGCGTAGCGGAACGGAAAGTCGCTGCGAGAGACTCCGCCCATTGCCGCGGGCTCCCCGCTTCGGGCGCATAGTCATACCGGAACCAATTACCACTGCGGACCGACGTGGGACCTATCTGAAGCCAGGAGCCCGGTTTCGTCATGCGGATGCCCGAGACTATGGAGCGGTCTCCAAATACCCTTTGGAAGTGCAGGAACTGAATCACGGCGACTTCGTCCCATCGAATCGCAGTCCCTCGCCCTCGGGCGACGGTCTGCACCGTTGAGCCGATGACCCAATGCCGCCGGCCATCCAGCGCCCAGTAGACCGGGTGCGAATTGAAGCGGTCGACGATGATGAGCGCACTCTGGTTTGCTGGATCGCATGCCACTAGGGACCAGCAGCCGTCATAGCGATGAATCCCCTGCTCTCCTTCGAGTTGCCAGCATTTGTACATCTCGGCGGGCGTCGGAACACGGGTCGGGGTTGCCCGGAGACCTCCAGCGGAGTTCTCCCACACGTCACCGATGCGGATAAGCAAACGATCAGCCGACTCATCCACGGCGAGCCCGGTGGCGGGTAATCGACTCGCGACCATCCGGACATTGCCAAAGCCAAACTCTTCGCATCGCGGGGGGAGGGTGGTTGCCATCCGCGCCTTCGCGGCCCGTGCAAGATCTGCATCGACCTCATGGACCGCGCCGAAACCGATCATTGAGATACCTCCCGCGCGCGCCCGTTCGGTGGCTGCACCGCGGTCCAACGAACTGTCGGTATGCGTGCACACCTATGCTAGTGAGCTTACATCACTGAACAGTTGCTATGCATCCCTGCATGAGTCAGGGGCGGCGACCCAGCACACAAGACGTTGGGTAGTCTTTCTGCGGTGTCGGGTGCCTACCTCTGGGGCGAGTACGTCAAGCGCGTTACACCTGGCAAGACGCAGTCCGAAATCGCAGCACTGGCAGGCATTGACCAGACCGGTGTCTCTCGGTGGCTCAATGGACTAAGCACCCCTCGCGTGGATTCGGTCATCAGATTCGCGCGCAACCTCAACCGGCCACCACTGGAAGCTCTGGTGGCAGCCGGCTACATCACCCGGGAAGAGGCGGGCATCCCGCCGGGTTTGCAAATCTCGGTACGCGAACTACCGACCGACGAACTCCTCGCCGAGATCCGTCGACGCGTCAGCGACCGCTAGGGCGGTACTGAGTAGGTCGACCATCAGGAGCAACTCGCGCTTGCTCAGACTGCGCGCATCGACCCTCCGCAGCAACGCGCCCAGCAGTGCCTGCTCAGTCCGCCGTAATCGATACCTTTCCATGCGCCCCCCGTTCGCTCATAGCAATGCGCGTCAGCATAGCACCGGGGTCTGACAAATCATTCCAGGTTTCCTCGTCCCCAATGGAGTGGTGATCAGCCCGGCAGCCTGACCAGCGGCAGCAGCGATGCGACGGCGCCGGCCCTGGATCCGGAGAGGCTGAGCCGCCCGGAGGCGGCCGCCTCATCCAGGCCGACCAATCCGGCCGCCAGCAGCAGCCAGGTCCTGGCCTCGGTCTCCACCACGTTCGGCGGTGCCCCGCGGGTGTGACGCGGACCCGAAATGCACTGCACCGCAACGAAGGGCGGAACACGCACCTCGACGCTGGCTCCGGGTGCCGCTGCGGCCACGGCCCGGGCGGTCAAGCGCACCGCCGCCGCCACCAGCGCCCGGGCCGGCGCCTCGGTGGCCCCGTCGCGAAGCCAGTCCCCCACCGCCATGACCGCCTCGCGGACGGCCTGCGGATCCACAGCCCGGCTCATGGGGCCCCCTTTTGGACCGCCAGCGCGGCGATCGCCCCGGCCTCGTTGATCGCCAGATGGGCCAGCATCGGCGCGGCCAGGCTGCCGGAGCGCTCGGCCAGTAGCGCGAAGACCCAGCCTGCCAGGCCGGTCACCGCAACCGTGGCAACGATCGGTTCGCCGGTCCCGCGAGCATCCGGGATATGGGTCAGGCCGAAGGTCAGCGCCTGCAGGATCCGCCCACCGCGGACCCCGAACGCACCGGCGGCCACGCTCCCCAGCGCCCCCCGGAAGGCGGTCTCCTCCGACCACACCGTGCCCAGCGGGATCTCCACCGCCAGCCAGTGC
>VERS01000085.1 GCA_018882545.1 Mycobacterium sp. | reverse complement strand
GGATACGCCGGTTTCGGTGAGGTGGCGGTGTTCGTTTTCTTCGGCCTCGTTGCGGTGCTGGGCACGCAGTACACCCAGGCGCTGCGGGTGGACTGGGTGGGCGCCGCCGCGGCGATCGCCGTCGGGTCGCTGTCCTGTGCGGTGCTGGTGGCCAACAATCTCCGGGACATCCCGACCGACCAGGTGGCGGGCAAGATGACCCTGGCGGTGCGTCTCGGGGACACCCGGACCCGGACGCTCTACGTGGGGTTGCTCGGGGTTGCGGCGCTGATGACCGTTCTGCTGATGCGGGCCACCCCGTGGTGTGGGTTGGGCTTTCTGGCGCTGCCGGTGGCGGTGCGGGCAGCCGGGCCGGTGCGGGCCGGCCGGGGCGGGCGTGACCTCATCCCGGTCCTGCGTGACACCGGCCTGACGATGCTGGTGTGGTCGGTCGCGGTGGCGGCGGCACTGGCGTTGAACTGACCGAAGGAGAAGGTCGGCGGCGAGGTGAAACTGGCGCAGGTCGGCTGCTCGCTGGCTGACGTGGTGCGCTCGCGGGTATATCTGGTCAACGTCTGGCGTCGACGCCGTGGCCATGGTCGGTGACTAGCCGATTCGGCGCGCCTTTCGTCGCTGAGCGACGATTTGCGCGCCGAAATCGCGGGGCATTACTCGGGCTGCTCGCCCCGGAGTCGGGCCTGCAACTGCTCGCGGTCGGCCCGCCGGCGCTCGTCGACTTGGGCGATACCGGCGGTGGCGCGCCGGCGCAGCGGGGCCAGTAGCCAGATGCCCAGCGGCAACGCGATCACGATCGCGAACAGAAGCGCCACCGCCAGCGGGATCTGAACACCGACCAGTTGCGCCACGAAGAAGATCGCCGCGGTGAGGGCGACGACGAGAGCGAGCCGCGCCAGCGTGTACACAACGACGTCGCCCACCATCCGGCCGGTGCCACCGCCTGCCTGTTTATCCGTCACGGCGGGAAGCCTACCGAGGCGCGTATATTCGCAACCAAGGAGGTTTTGGCGTGCTGTACCTGATGCTCATTCTGATCGCCGCGGGGCTGGCGTACCTCGCCGTGCGGGCCTACCGTGCCAATGCCACGCGGACCACCAAGCGCGTCATCGGGCCGGACGACGATCCGGACTTCCTGTGGCGGATCGGCCGCGGCGACAACACCCCGCGCTAGCTCCGGCGGATTCGCGGCGGTGGCCGCGACGGTCAGACTCCCGCGTAGGAGTGCAGGCCCACAGTGACCAGATTGATGAAGAACAGGTTGAAGACCATCGCGGCGAAGCCCGCGACGTTGATCCAAGCCGCCTTCCTATCGCGCCAGCCCGCCGTCGAACGGGCGTGCAGATAGGCCGCGTAGATCACCCAGGCGATGAAGGACACCGTCTCCTTGGGGTCCCAGCCCCAGTAGCGACCCCAGGCCTCCTCGGCCCAGATGGCCCCGAAGATGACGCCGAACCCGAACACCGGGAAGCCGAAGATGGTGGTGCGGTAGGCGATGCGGTCCAGGGTCTGCGCGTCGGGCAGCTTGGCGACCACGCGGGCCAGGGCGCCCTGTGCATCGGGGTCGCCGAACTTCGACATCTTCAGAAGGAACAGGATGCTGGCCACACCGGCGACCAGGAACACCCCGGAGCCGAGGCTGACCACCGAGACGTGGATCGGCAGCCAGTAGGACTGCAGCGCGGGCATCACCGGGGCGGCGTGGGTGTAGAGCCACTTGCCGGAGACGGTCAGCAGGACCAGCACCGGAACCAGGACGAACACCCACAGCGTCCGGAACTGGGGTTTGCGCAGGACGACAGCCGCGGCCACCAGGCCGCAGAAGCTGGTCAGGTTGATGAACTCGTACATATTGCCCCACGGCGCCCGGTGGGTGGCCAGGCCGCGCAGCACGATGCAGGCCAGCAGCAGCAGGATGCCCAGGTAGACCAGGTTCAGCCCGGACTTGCCGACCCGTTCGGACAGCGGCGGCGCGGCGCTCTCCGCGACGACGCCAGGTCGGCGGTCGGCGACGTCCACTCCCCCGGGTGCGCCGGGAGCTGACATCTTCGCCGCCACCAGCTCGCGCGCTTCGGTGCGGCGGGATCGGCTCGAGGCGAGTTCGACGGCCAGTAGCAGCAGGGCGATGAGCAGCACGAGCACCGATGCGGTGAAGGCCCAGTCGGAGTACCTGGCCAGGCCGATGTCGATGGTTGTATTCATCTGCGATCCGCCTCCGCTACTCGCTGGTCCTCATGCGCGATCCGCCTCCGCTACTCGCTGGGCCAGATGCGCGATCCGCCTCCGCTACTCGCTGGGCCAGCTTGTCCAACTCCTCGCCCCACCCCGAGTTATCGGTGCGGGCCAGACCTCCCAACTCAACCCTCACCGTACCCGGCCCGGATTCGATCCCCGGGTCGATGCGCGCCCATACCCGCCGCCGGCGTACCACCAAGGACACCAGCAACCCGCCCATCATGGTCATTGCAAAAACCAGTACCCACACCTGCCCGGGGTCGTGGGATACCTGCAGATTGACGAACTGGGTGGCACCGTCGAAGCGAACCGAGGTGCCATCCCCGAGATCGACCTGCTGACCGGCGGTGAGGTTGACCCGCTTGACCTTGTTGAGTCGCTTCTGTTCGACCAGCCTGGTGTCGAGGCTGAACAGCGACTGCGGGCGGCCGCTGTCCAGTCCGGTGTCGCCACGGTAGATGTCGACGGCCACTGCCGGATCGCGCATCTCGGGAAAGCTCGACGACAGCAGCTTGCCGTCCATCTGCTGGGTCGGGGCGAACAGGCCGGTGATGGCGATCTGGTTCTTGCGGCGCTCATCGGCGCGGTACAGCCCGGCCGGCGGGTCGATGCGCACGGTTCCCGACGACAGCAGCGTCTGCAGATTGTTCGGCAGGAACTGCACGGTCTGGGTGCGCTGCCGGCCGTCGGGATAGGTCACGGTGAAGGTCGGGGCATAGCCGTGACCCTGGAGATACACCCGGTCTCCGCCGACCCGCAGCGGGTGGTTGACTTCCAGCCGGTACGGCCGCCAAGTGCCGGTACTCAGGTCCTCTCCAGCCTGGTAGTCGATGTTGGAGACGAACGAGGTGGCCTGCCCGGTCGGCAGGTAACTGGCGTGAAAGTCGTTGACCCGGATGCACATCGGGTACAGGGATGTGCCGTCGACGTTGTTGCCGGCGCGGAAGGAGTCGAACGCCGCCGGGGATGCCGAGCAGAAGCCGGGTCCGCCGTTGGCGAGCACGATCACGTTGCCCTCGTAGCCGAACAGCTTGCCGACGGCCACCGCGGCCAGCAGGCCGAGCAGCGAGAAGTGGAAGACGATGTTGCCGAACTCGCGCAGGTAGCCCTTTTCCGCGGAGATCTCCACGACATCACCGTCGGAGCGGGCGACGCGCCGCCATCCGCGCAACTGCCCGCTGATGCGGTCGGCCGCCTCCGCCGGCGTGCCGCCCACCGTCACCGCGACATGCCGCGGCAGCCTGGCCAGATTGCGCGGCGCGGGAACCGGGGTGGCCCGCAGGCTGCGGGCATGCTCGACGGTGCGGGGTGTCAGACAGCCGACCAGCGAGATGAACAGCAGCGCGTAGATGGCGGTGAACCAGAAACTGGAGAACACATCGAACAGCTGGAGCCGGTCGAACCAGGGGCCGAGCACCGGATTCTGGTTGAGGTACTGCTGGACCTTGGACTCGTTGAGACTGCGCTGCGGCAGCAGCGCGCCGGGCACCGCGCCCAGGGCCAGCAGGAAGAGCAGGACCAGCGCGGTGCCCATCGAGGTCAACGCCCGCCACCCCCTCAGGGCGAGCAGACGTAAACGTCCCGCTGTTCGCGGCGTGTCGGGGACGGTTATGTCTGTTCGCGGGGAGTGGAGAGTCAAATCGGCAGCCTCACGTCGCTGATGAAGGCGTCGCGCACCCAGGAGGTGAAGTCATTCCACCACCCGGTCACCAGGGCGACACCGACGGCGATCAGCAGCAGTCCGCCGAACACCTGGATGGCGCGGCTGTGTCGGCGCAACCAGCCGAACGCGCCGACCGCCCATCCCGATCCCAGCGCCAGCAGCACGAACGGGATGCCCAGACCCAGGCAGTAGGCGATGACCAGGACCACCCCGCGGGCCACGCTGGCGCCGTCGGTGGCCGACGCCACGGCGATGACCCCGGTCAGCGTCGGACCCAGGCACGGCGTCCAGCCCAGAGCGAACACCGCCCCGAGCAACGGCGCCCCGGCCAGGCCGGCCCACTGCCGCGGGGTGAACCGGGCCTGCCGTTGCAGCGCGGGCACAAAGCCGATGAACACCAGACCCATAATGATGGTTACCACACCGCCGATGCGTTGCAGCAGCACCTGATTGGTGATCAGCGAGGTCGTCATTCCCAGCACCGCGACCGTCCCGAGCACGAACACCGCGGTGAAACCGGCCACGAACAACAGCGCCGAACCGGCCACCCGCCAGCGCGCCTGGCGGCCGGCGGCCGGGGAACCGACGATCGCGGCCAGGTAGGACAGGTAGCCCGGCACCAGCGGAACCACACACGGCGAGGCGAAGGACACCAGCCCGGCCAGCACGCACAGGCCCAGGGCAAGGACCAGCGGCCCCGCAGCCGCCGTCTCCGCCAGACCGGTCACGATGACGTCGGCGCGGGTTCGGCGGCCAAGCGCGCCAGCAGCGGCAGCAGATCGTCGGCAAGCAGCTCCCGGAGGAACACCGCGGCCACCCGGTGCTCCCGGTCGAGCACCACCGTCGAGGGGATGACGGTGGTCGGGTACTTGCCGCCGAAGGCGATCATGGTGCGCATCGCCGGGTCGTAGATCGACGGATAGCTGACCTTGCGGTCGATGACGAAGTCCCGGGGGGCCTGGATATTGTTGTCGCGGACGTCGATCCCCAGGACGACCACGCCGTCGTCGCGGGTCGCGTCATAAACCTTCTGCAGTTCGGCGACCTCCGCGCGGCACGGCCCGCACCACTGACCCCAGACGTTGATGACCACCACCTGGCCGGGGAAGTCACTGACCGAGATGGTCCGGCTGGTGTCCATCAGGTCCGGTCCGGACAGCGGCCCCGGAGTCCCGCGCGAGGACGGCGGGTCATAGAGGATGTCGGTCTTGCCGCCGGGTGCGACGAACTCGAAGGTGCCACCCTGGGCGACTGCGTCGTCGCCGGTGGCACAGCCGGCCACCAGAACCGTCGCCAGCAGCGCCACCAACCACCTCACCGCCCGGCAAGCTCCGAGTATCCCCACCCGACGTAGTCCTCCCCGTCGAAGTAGAACGACGTCACCGACGCGAGATTGCACATCCGCCTGGTCGGGAAGTGATGCAACGGTTGGTCGTTCATCGCCCGCCGTAGCGTCTCGACCGGCAGCTGGTGGCTGACCGCGACGGCTTCGTGGCCGGCACCCTTGACCCGGGCCCGGTGCAGAGCCGAACGCATCCGCTGGGCGATCTCGTGGTAGGGCTCACCCCAGGAGGGCGAGCGGGGGTTGCGCAGGTGCCACCAGTTCCGCGGGTCGCGAAGTGCGCCGTCGCCGGGCGAAACCCGTTGGCCCTGAAAGACGTTGTGCGACTCGATCAGCGATTCGTCGACGTCGACGGAAAGGTCGTGGCGGGCCGCGATCGGCGCCGCGGTTTCCTGGGCGCGCTCCAGCGGCGAGGCGACGATGTAGACGATGTCACGCTGGGCCAGCCAGGCCGCGACGGCTTCGGCCTGGGCGCGGCCCCGTTCGGAGAGGTGGTAGTCCGGCAGGCGCCCGTAGAGGATCTGCTCGGGGTTGTGCACTTCGCCGTGGCGCATGACGTGCACGACGGTCCGGCCGGCTGCGCGGTCGCTCATGACGGCTTCGCTTCGGCTGCTGCCCTGGCGGCGGCGGGCAGCGCCGCCGCGATCCGGTCGAAGGCAGCGTCGTCCAGCGCCGCGGAGACGAACCACGTTTCAAAGGCGCTCGGCGGGGCGTAGACCCCGCCGTCGAGCAGGGCGTGGAAGAACGGCGGGAACCGGAAGGTGTCGCTGGCCCGCGCCGAGGCGAAATCGGTCACCGGATCCTCGGTGAAGAACACCGACAGGAAACTGCCGGCCCGCGCTACCTGGTGGGCCACGCCCGCCTCAGCCAACGCCGCGGCCAGCAGTGCGGCGAGTTGGTCGGCGTTGGCGTCCAAAGCGGCGTACACGGCGTCATCGGCATGTCGCAGGGTGGCCAGGCCCGCCGCCACCGCAACCGGGTTCCCCGACAGAGTTCCGGCCTGGTAGACCGGCCCGAGGGGGGCCAGGCGTTCCATCACCTCGGTCCGGCCGCCGAAGGCCGCCGCCGGCAGTCCACCGCTCATCACCTTGCCGAAGGTGAACAGGTCGGCATCGACCGGATCGAGGCCGTACCAGCCGGAGCGGCTGACCCGGAAGCCGGTCATGACCTCGTCGACGATCAACAGGGCGCCGTATTCGGCGGTGATCCGGCGCAGTGCCGCGTTGTAGCCGGGCAGCGGCGCGATCGCCCCCATGTTCCCGGCGGCCGCCTCGGTGATGACCGCGGCGATGGTGTCGCCGAACGCTGCAAAGGACGCCTCCACGGCGTCGACATCGTTGTAGGGCAACACGATCGTGTCGGCGGCGGTGGCGCCGGTGACACCCGGCGAGGATGGCAGGCCCAGGGTTGCGACCCCGGAGCCTGCGTCGGCCAGCAGGGCGTCGACGTGGCCGTGGTAGCAGCCGGAGAATTTGATGATTTTGGATCTGCCCGTGAAACCGCGCGCCAGTCGCACCGCGCTCATGGTGGCCTCGGTGCCGGAGTTGACCAGCCGCACCCGCTGCACCGGCGCGACGCGGGCGACGATCTCGGTGGCAAGGTCGGTCTCGCCGGGGCTGGGCGCGCCGAACGACAGTCCGCTGGCCGCGGCCCGCCCAACCGCCTCCACCACCGCCGGGTGGGCGTGCCCCAGGATCATCGGCCCCCAGGAGCACACCAGGTCGACGTAGGAGTTGCCGTCGGCATCGGTGAGCCGGCACCCCTGCGCCGAGGTGATGAAACGGGGAGTGCCGCCGACCGCACTGAAAGCGCGGACCGGTGAGTTCACCCCGCCGGGGATCACCGCGCGGGCCTGGTCGAACAGCATCGCCGAGGCGGCCACCGGGCGTTCTCGCAACATCGCGGGTGCGGACCGCTCACTCATGGGCTCCAGTGTTCCAGCCGCCGCCGGATGCGTGCCCCCAGGGTGTGGTTGGGCTGGGGGTGGCTGGGCGTGCCCGGCGTCGAGCCGCCGGATCTAAGGGTTGTGCGCGGCCCCGGCCGGAGCCCGGGTCTGCAGGCCGACGGGCAGGCTCGGCAGGAAATGTCGGGTGGCGAACGCCCGGATCTCCTCGGCCGTCTCGATCCGGTCGGCGCTGGGCAGCAGCAGCAGCATCAAGGCGTAGCGCCAGATGCCGTCGGCCAGTTCGTGCACGGCCCCGCCGCCGACCCGCTCGGCGAAGCCCGGCGGGAATACAGCCAGCAGCGCCGCCTCGATTCGGCTGACCGCCGACCGGTAGTGCCGGCGGGCCAACTCCAGACTCAACGCCGGTTCGTCGAGGATGATCCGGTTCAGCACCCGGTGCCGGCGGGTCCGCAGAATAGCCGCAGTGAATGCCTCGACGTAGATGTTGGACTGCGGGCGGGCGGCCTTCAGTTCCTCGGCGA
>VERS01000697.1 GCA_018882545.1 Mycobacterium sp. | reverse complement strand
CCGCCACAGTGGGCAGCGGCGCCCGCGCCGACCTTGACCTGGAGGCGCACGTGATCAGTCCATGGGGGACCTGGGAGTGGATCGGCCCGGCGTCGCGCGGTGCGATGCTGCCGGCCAGCTCGACCGTCGAGGTCGGCTTCGATGTCGTGCCGCCGCCCTGGCTGGCCCCGGGCCGCTGGTGGGCGCTGATCCGGATCGGTTGCGCGGGCCGGTTGCTCTACACCCCGGCCGTCGCGGTGACGGTCCGATGACGACGGCCGCGACCGTGGCCGCGACGGTGGCCGGTGTCCCGGTCGGCGTCGAGGAGGTCGACGCCCGGGAAGCCGCGCTGCGGGCCTCACCGCAGACCGCCGCGCTGCCGCGGCCCGGGACGAGTGAGGGGCGGCAGTTGCGCCGTTGGCTGACCCAACTGCTGGTGACCGAGAAGGTGATCGCCCGGGAGGCCGGGGCGCGCGGGGTGAGCGCCACCGCCGCGACCCCGACCGAGTCCGACCTGCTGCCCGACCTCACCGCACGGCTCGACATCGGCAGCATCGCGGCCACTGTCCTGTCCGATCCCCGGGCGCGGGCGCTCTACACGGCGGTCACCGACAACGTCACCGTCGCAGCCGACGTCGTTGCCGATTACCGCCGCCGCAATCCGAACCGCTTCGCCGGCGAGGCTGATCCGGAGTCGGCTGTCGCGACGATGCTGGTAGGCGCTGCCCGGCGCCGCGCCTTCCGGCTGTGGCTCGAGCAGCGCCGCGCCGAGCTGGTGTGGCTGGCCCCCGGCTACGAGCATCCCGGCGATCCCCGTCAACCTGACAACACCCACAAACACTGATGAGCCCACCGACCCTGGCCCTGGATATCGGTGGCACCAAGATTGCCGCTGGCATCGTCGACGCCAATGGTCAAGTGCTGCAACAGAATCGGCAGCCAACCCCACGCAGCGCCGACCCCGAAGAGGTGTGGGCCGCCGCCCAGCGGACCATCGCCGATGCCCTGGCTGCCGCGGGTGGAACGGTGGACGGTGTCGGGATCTCCGCGGCCGGGCCCATCCACCTCGGCGCCGGAACGATCAGTCCGGTCAACATCGCCGCCTGGCGCGGTTTCCCGGTGCGCGACCGGGTGGCCGCCGCCGTGCCGGGCGTGCCCGTGCGATTGGCCGGCGACGGCCTGTGCATGGCACTTGGCGAGCACTGGCGCGGCGCCGGACAGGGGGCGGCCTTCATGCTCGGGATGGTGATTTCCACCGGCATCGGCGGGGGCCTGGTCCTCGATGGCGCGCCCTATGACGGGCGGACCGGCAACGCCGGCCACGTCGGGCATGTGGTCGTCGACCCCGACGGACCGGCATGCAGTTGCGGCGCGCGGGGATGCGTCGAGGCCATCGCCAGCGGACCGCACCTGGTCGCGTGGGCCCGGGAACAGGGTTGGGCCGGCGCCGATGCCAGAGAACTGGCCGCGGCCGCGGCGGCGGGGGACGCGGTCGCCGTGCGGGCTTTCCGGCGTGGCGCGCGGGCCGTCGCAGCGATGATCGCCTCGGTGGCGGCGGTCTGCGACCTCGATCTGGTGGTCATCGGCGGGGGCGTGGCCAATGCCGGCCCGGTGCTCTTCGACCCCGTCCGGGAGGCGTTGGGGGACTATGCGGCCCTGGACTTCATCCGTGGTCTGCAGGTGGTGCCCGCCGGATTGGGCGGGGACGCCGGCCTCGTCGGCGCCGCTGCCCTGCTGCGCGCGCCCAACCCGTAACGGCCCCATCCCCCCGCGCCCCAACCTCCCCTCCTCAACTCCCC
>VERS01000084.1 GCA_018882545.1 Mycobacterium sp. | reverse complement strand
GAGCATCAGTGCGCGAAGTGCTCCTCGGTGAAGTGGCCCTCCGGTTGGATGGCGTCGAGGTGGTCCAGCACCTTGTGCAGGTCTTCCCACAGTGAGCGGGCCAGGTCGGCGGAGAACCCCTCCCGTACGACCACCCGCAGCACCGCCACATCGGCGGCCCCGTCGGGCATGGTGTAGGCCGGAACCTGCCAGCCGTAGGAGCGCAGCGCCGCCGACACGTCGAACTCGGTGTAGCCGCGGCCCCGTGCCGGATCGACCCCGTCCCGGGAGAGCGTGAACGCCACCACCGGGATCTTCGACCCGTCGGCGATGACGTCGAAGTGGTGGGAGTTCCTCAACTGGTCGGAGAACCACCGCGCGGTGGCGGACAGCGTCTGCATGACGTGGGTGTACCCGGCCCGGCCGAGTCGCAGGAAGTTGTAGTACTGGCCGACCACCTGATTGCCGGGCCGGGAGAAGTTCAGCGTGAAGGTGGGCATGTTCCCGCCCAGGTAGTTGACCCGGAAGACGAGTTCCTCGGGCAGGTGTTCGGCGCTGCGCCAGACCACGAAGCCGATGCCGGGGTAGGTCAGGCCGTACTTGTGGCCGCTGACATTGATCGACACCACCCGCGGCAGCCGGAAGTCCCATTTGAGGTCCGGGTTCAGGAAGGGCACGACGAAACCCCCGCTGGCGGCGTCGACGTGGACGGGGATATCGAGGCCGCGCTTGCGTTGCACTTTGTCCAGCGCCGCGCAGATCTCGGCGATCGGCTCGAGTTCGCCGGTGTAGGTGGTGCCCAGGATCCCGACCACGCCGATGGTGTCCTCGTCGACCGCGTCGACCACCTGCTCGGGGGTGATGACGTAGCGATCCTGACCCATCGGCAGGTAGCGGGGTTCGACCTCGAAGTAGCGGCAGAACTTCTCCCACACCACCTGCACGTTGGATCCCATCACCAGATTGGGGGTCCGGTTCTTCCAGCCGTTGCCGTCCTTGCCGCCCACCTTCTGCTTCCAGCGCCACTTGAGCGCCAGACCGCCGAGCATGACCGCCTCCGAGGAGCCGATCGTGGACACCCCGACCGCGCTCGCGGCGTCGTCGTCCCGCAGATCCTCCGCGTGGAAGAGATCGGCAACCATTGCCACACAACGGGATTCGATCGCAGCGGTGGCCGGATACTCGTCCTTGTCGATCATGTTCTTGTCGAACGTCTCGGCCATCAGCCGCTCGGCCTCCGGATCCATCCAGGTGGTCACGAAGGTGGCCAGGTTCAGCCGGGAACTTCCGTCGAGCATGAGTTCGTCGTGGATGAAGCGGTAGGCCGCTGCGGGTTCCATGGCCTCATCGGGCAGCCGCAGCGACGGAATCGGATCGGTGGAGAGCCGGCCGGTGTAGGCCGGGGCGATCGAGGGCGAGCGGTACTTGACGTGCGGCATGAGTGTTGTCTTTCTGGTTGGGGTCAGAGCCTGGCGATCGCCGAGCGGATGTGGGACAGGATCCGGGAGGCCGAGGTCGGAACCGACGCGGGTCCCGGATCGGCGGCCGAGGCGTTGGCGGCGCGGGCGTGGACGAAGTCCGCGGCGGCGGCGGCTTCCCCGGACGGCAGTCCGGCGGCCAGCAGCGCGCCGATGACCCCGGAGAGCACATCACCGGATCCGGCGGTGGCCGCCCAGGATCCACCGGCCGGGCTCAGAAAGGTTCGATGGGTGTCGGCGACGACGGTCACGTGCCCTTTGAGCAGGACGGTCGCGCCGGTGGCAGCGGCGAGGCGGCGGGCGGCGGCCACCCGGTCATCGCCGACCGGGCCTACGCCGAACCGCTCGTACTCCCCGGCGTGCGGGGTCAGCACGGTGGGGGCGTCGCGGTCGGTGATCAGGTGCGGATGGGCGGCCAGCAGGGTGAGCCCGTCGGCGTCGACGATCACCGGCAGATCGCTGTCGAGGGCGAACGTCAGCGCCTGCAGGCCCGCGTCGTCGGTGCCCAGACCCGGCCCGACGCACCAGGCCTGGACGCGTCCGGCCGCGGCCGCGCCGGGTGCGGCGACGACCTCCGGCCAGTGCGACACCACCTCGGCGGCCGCGGCGCCGGCGTAGCGCACCATGCCTGAGGTGGCGGCCACCGCCGCGCCGGTGCACAGGATCGCCGCACCCGGATAGGCCGCCGACCCGGCCAGGATGCCGACGACGCCCTGGCTGTACTTGTCGTCGCGCGGCCCGGGGATCGGCCAGAGGGCCTTGACGTCGGCGGCCTGCAGACCGACCAGTCCGGTGTCGGGCAACTCCAGTCCGATGTCGACGAGTTCGACGCGGCCGCAGTCGGCCAGCGCGTGCACCGGTTTGAGGCCGCCGAAGGTCACCGTCACCGCCTCGCGCACGGCCGGGCCCGGTTTCGCCCCGGTGTGGACGTCGATGCCGCTGGGGATGTCGACGGCGACCACCGGGATGCCCGCGGTGTCCACGGCGGCGAACACCTCCGCCGCGGCCGGGCGCAACGGGCCCTCGCCGGAGATGCCGACCACCCCGTCGATCACCAGGTCGGCGTCCTCGGGGACGGCAGTCACCACTCGGCCGCCGGCCGTCCGAAATGCCCGCAGCGCCGGGGCGTGAGTGTGGTCGGGGCGCAGCAGGACAGCGCAGGCGCCCGCGCCGCGGCGGCGCAGGAGGGTTGCCGCCCACAGCGCGTCGCCGCCGTTGTCACCGGAGCCCACCACCGCGCAGACCACCCGTCCGGACACCCCGCCGGTGCGGCGGCGCAGCTCGGCGGCGATCGCGGTGGCCAGACCGCCGGCGGCCCGGCGCATCAGCGCGCCGTCGGGGAGGGCGGCCAGCAGCGGTGCCTCAGCGGCCCTGATCTGGTCGGCGGTGTAGTAGTGGCGCATCAGGTCGAGGATGGCATGGCGGCACCGGGCGGGAAGTTATTCGACGGTCACGGATTTGGCCAGGTTCCGCGGCTTGTCGACGTCGTATCCGCGGGCCAACGCCACCGACGCGGCGAACACCTGGAGCGGTACCGTGGACAGCAGCGGCTGGAAAAGCGTTGATACCGAGGGGATTTCGATCATGTGGTCGGCGTAGGGCCGGACGGTCTCGTCGCCCTCCTCGGCGATCACGATGGTGACCGCGCCGCGGGCCTGGATCTCCCGGATATTGGAGAGCAGCTTGGAGTGCAGCGTCGGGGCGTTCTTCTGCGAGGGCATCACGACGATCACCGGAAGACCGTCCTCGATCAGAGCGATCGGACCGTGCTTGAGTTCGCCGGCCGCGAAGCCCTCGGCGTGCATGTAGGCCAGTTCCTTGAGCTTGAGCGCACCCTCCAGGGCCACCGGGTAGCCCACGTGGCGGCCCAGGAACAGCACCGCCGGCGAGTCGGCGTAGCGGCGGCCCAGTTCGGCGACGGCATCGAGGTGACCGAGCACCGTCGTCACCAGTTCGGGCATCGACTCCAGTTCGCGGTACTCCCGGGCGACTTCGTCGGGGTACTTGGTGCCCCGTGCCTGGGCCAGCGCCAACCCGACCAGGTAGTTCGCGGTGACCTGGGCCAGGAAGGTCTTGGTGGCGGCGACGCCGATCTCCGGGCCGGCGCGGGTGTAGAGCACCGCGTCGGCCTCACGCGGGATCTGGCTGCCGTTGGTGTTGCACACCGCCAGGACCTTGGCCTTCTGGGTTTTCGCGTGCCGCACGGCCTCCAGGGTGTCGGCGGTCTCCCCGGACTGCGAGATGGCGATCACCAGGGTGCTGCGGTCCAGCACCGGGTCGCGGTAGCGGAACTCGCTGGCCAGCTCCACCTCGACCGGGACGCGGGTCCAGTGCTCGATGGCGTATTTGGCCACCAGACCGGAGTGGTAGGCGGTGCCGCAGGCGACGATGAACACCTTGTCGACCTCGCGCAGTTCCTGCTCGGAGAGCCGCTGCTCGTCGAGCACGATCCGGCCGTCCTCGAAGTGGCCGAGCAGGGTGTCGGACACCGCGGCCGGCTGCTCGGCGATCTCCTTGAGCATGAAGTAGTCATAGCCGCCCTTCTCGGCGGCCGAGAGGTCCCAGTCGATGTGGAACGGCCGGGCGTTGGCGGCGTCGTCGTTGCCGTGGAAATCGGTGATCCGGTAGCCATCGGCGGTGATCACCACCGCCTGGTCCTGACCGAGTTCGACTGCATCGCGGGTGAATTCGATGAACGCGGCGACATCGGAGCCCAGGAACATCTCCCCCTGCCCGATGCCGACCACCAGCGGAGTGGACCGGCGGGCCGCCACGATGGTCCCGGGGTCGCCGGCGTGGGCGAAGACCAGGGTGAAGTGACCCTCCAGCCGGCGCAGCACGGCCAGCACCGAGCCGACGAAATCGCCGGCCGTGGCACCGTGCCGGTAGGCCCGGGCGACCAGGTGCACCGCAACCTCGGTGTCGGTGTCGCTGGTGAACTCGACCCCGTCGGCCTCAAGTTCGGCCCGCAGCGCGGCGAAGTTCTCGATGATGCCGTTGTGCACCACCGCGAATTCCCCGGCGGCGTCGCGGTGCGGGTGGGCGTTTCGGTCGATGGGCCGGCCGTGGGTGGCCCACCGGGTGTGGCCGATCCCCGCCGTACCGCTCAGGTCTGCCGGGTCTGTCTCGGCCAGGGCCGCCTCCAGGTTGGCCAGCCGTCCGGCGCGGCGGCGGACCGACAGCCCGCCCTCGCCGTCGAGTAATGCCACCCCGGCGGAGTCATAACCCCGGTACTCCATCCGGCGCAGCGCGTCGACGACGACGCCCCGGGCCGGACGGTGTCCGACGTAGGCCACGATTCCACACATCGCCTCCCAGGGTAGTCCAGCCCATCCGAGGGTCCCGTGGGCTACGGTCTGGTGATGGCCCGGATCAAGTCCCTGTCCCACGCCTTGACCCGCCGCGGCCCGCACCGGGTGCTGCGCGGCGACCTGGGCTTCGGGGGCCTTGCGGGCATCGTCTACACCCCGGCGTCGGGCTATCACCTGCCTGGGATCGCGTTCGGTCACGACTGGTTGACCGACGCTGACCGCTACGGCCGCACCCTGGAGCATCTGGCCAGCTGGGGCATCGTGGCCGCGGCCCCGGACACCGAACGCGGGCCGCTGCCGTCGGCGTTGACCTTTGCCCGCGACCTGATCAGGACGCTGGACGTCATCACCGGCGTGCGGTTGGGGGACGGTGAGATCAGTGTGGATCCGGGCAAGCTCGGGTTGGTCGGCCACGGCTTCGGCGCCGCCGCGGCCGCGCTGGCCGCCGCCGACCGGGGCCCCGGCCAGGTTCGGCCTGCCGTGGTGGCCGCGGTGTTCCCGGCGGTGACCAAACCCTCCGCCGAGCCGGCCGCCGCGACGCTGGAGGTGCCCGGGCTGGTGTTGGCCAGCGCCGACGACGCCAAATCACTGCGCACCGACGCCCTGGAGGTGGCCGCCGGCTGGGACAAGGCGACGCTGCGCGTTGTCGACAAGGCCGGCGCCGGGGGCCTGGCCGAGCGGCGACGGATCGCCGGGCTGCTGGGGTTCCCCGGTTCCAGTGACGACACCCAGAAGACGGTGCGGGCCCTGTTGACCGGTTTCCTGCTGTTCCACCTGACCGGCGACGAGACCTACCGGCAGTTCGCCGATCCCGACGCCGATCTGCCGCACACCAGCCGGCCGGATCCCGACGCCGCGCCGGTGACCGCCGAAGAGCGGATCGTTGCGCTGTTCCGGTAACCGATAACGTCCCCCAGGAATCTCCACAAGAATCTCCCACGAACCCCCACAAGAATCCAGGTGAGGTCATGCGCACCGGCATTTTCCTGTCCTACGCGGGCGGCTTCCGCGAGACCGTGCAACACGTTGTCGAGTTGGAGAAGCAGGGCGTCAACATCGTCCTGGTCGCTGAGGCGTACTCCTTCGACGCGGTCAGCCAACTGGGCTACCTGGCCGCGATGACCTCGACGATCGAGCTGGGCTCCGGGGTCGTCCCGATCTACACCCGCACCCCGGCGCTACTGGCCATGACCGCCGCCGGCCTGGACTACGTCTCCGACGGCCGCTTCCGGCTGGGTATCGGCACGTCCGGACCGCAGGTGATGGAGGGCTTCCACGGCGTGCCGTTCGACGCCCCGCTGGGCCGCACCCGAGAGGTCGTCGAGATCTGCCGGCAGGTGTGGCGCCGGGAGCGGCTGTCCTTCCAGGGCCGGCACTACCAGATCCCGCTGCCGCCCGAACGCGGCACGGGGCTGGGCAAGGCTCTGAAGATCATCAATCAGCCTGTGCGCGAACGAATCCCGATCACGATTGCCGCCCTGGGCCCGAAGAACGTCGAGTTGACCGCCGAGATCGCCGAGGGCTGGCAGCCGGTGTTCTTTGACCCCGAGCGCGCCGATGAGGTGTGGGGCGAGGCCCTGCGCGCCGGAAAAGCCAAGCGGGACAGCAGCCTCGGTGACCTCGACGTGATGGTCGGGGTGTCACTGGCCATCGGCGAGGCCGTCGAGGACCGGCTGCAGTGGGCGAAACCCCAACTGGCGCTGTACATCGGCGGTATGGGCGCCAAAGGCCGCAACTTCTACCACAACGTCGCCACCCGATACGGGTTCGGTGAGACGGCCGACCGGATTCAGGAGTTGTATCTGTCCGGCCGCAAGGCAGAGGCAATCGAAGCGGTACCCGACGATCTGGTGCGCAGCGTGTCGCTGATCGGCCCACGCGGCTACGTCAAGGAGCGCATCGCAGCGTTCGCCGACGCCGGGGTCACCACGCTGCTGGCCACTCCGGTGACCGCCGACGGCGCCGAGTACATCAGGTATGTCGAGGAACTGCAGCGGTTGCTTCCCTAGGTCCACCGCTGCGGGCTACTGCCCGACCTGCGGAAGCGCATCCGCGGCGATCTCGCAGGGCGTCCGGGGGTCCGCCGACGGCGCCGGTTCGGCACCGGTCGCTACCGGCTCAGGCGGCTGCGGTCCCGGTGCTGCGGGCCCGGGGGCCGCAGCGGCAGGCGGATCGGCGGGGCGCTCGGCGGCCAACAACGGCGGCTCCGCCGCTGGCTGCGGCGGCAGGGCCGGGACCACGGGCTGCACCGGCGGGCTGACCGTGCCGGTCGGCACGCCTTCGGTCGGCCCGGGGGAGGCCCGCGGGTCGACGGCCGACTCCGGCGGCCCGGCCGCCACGGTCTTACCCGCGGCAGCCTCCCCCGCGGCAGCCTCCCCCGCGGCAGCCTCCCCCGCGGCACTCTCCCCCGCGGCGGTCTCCCCTGCGGCACTCTCCCCCGAAGCGGGCGAGTGTTCGGCGGGGGACACGTCGCTGACCGCGATGGCGTCGGCGATCCGAGCGACCAGGCCGCCCAGGGCGCCACCAAGGTCGGGCAGCACGCCGCCCGGCGATGCAGGTGTCCACGGTGCCGACGGTGCGGCCGGCCACGACGCCGGCTGCGCCGGGGGTACGGCGCTGTCGTAGGGCGCCGGGGCAGGAGGTCCGTCGGGCGCCGATGCCGCGGCGCCGGGGGCCAGGGTGTCGAATCGCGCCGGCGGACGCTCGCTCAACCGACTGAGGGACCGATCGGCGTCAGGGTCGGCCCAGTGCTCGACTCCATCGCGCAGTGCCCGGAACTCCGCGGCGGCGTCGTGCAACGCGGCGACCAGTTCAGCCGCCTGGCCGCACTGGCGGCTGATCAGATCGTTGGCGGTGCAACCGGATTCGCTGTTCCAGCCCGCGTCGAGCAGGGCCAGTGC
>VERS01000696.1 GCA_018882545.1 Mycobacterium sp. | reverse complement strand
GTGCTGGCGCGCTCCACGTAGATTGCGTCCTTGAGCCGGCCGACCAGCGAAAGCGCTTCCCGCACTTGGGGATAGGTGCGGCCAAGTTTCATGATCACCGCGGCGTCGGTGTCGGCCAGCCGACGGGCCAACTCGGCGGTCGGCAGCGTCCCGGGAAGTATCGACAGCACCTCGTCGCCGGTGACCAGCGGTGTGGAGGTGGCCGCCGAGGCTGCGCTGACCGAGGTCACCCCCGGCACGATGATCGCCCGGAAACGCTGAGTCAGCCGGGTGTGCATGTGCGTGTACGAGCTGTAGAACAGTGGGTCGCCCTCGGCCAGTAGGGCGACGTCGCGGCCGGCGTCCAGGTGTAGCGCGATCCGCTCTGCGGCGACTTCGTAGAAGTCCTCCATCGCGCCGTCGTATCCGCCCGGATGGTCGGTTGTTCCGGTTGTTACCGGGTAGATCAGGTGCTCCTCGATCTGGCCGGGCCGCAGATAGGGCTCGGCGATGCTGCGGGCGATGCTGCGACCGTGCCGTGCGCTGTGGTAGGCCACCACATCGACCTCGCCGATCACCCTGGCCGCCTTGACGGTCACCAATTCCGGATCACCCGGACCCAGCCCGACGCCGAACAACCGGCCGTGCCGTGTCATCCGGCAGGGCCCGTCGGCCGGTATCCACGGCTCATTCGCTGGCACTCGCGATCGCGTTGACTGCGGCCGCGGCCATCGCGCTGCCGCCGCGGCGGCCCCGGACGACCAGATACTGCATCCCGCGCGGGTTGGTAATCAGCTCATCTTTGGACTGTGCCGAGCCGACGAAGCCGACCGGCCCGCCGAGCACCGACACGGGTGCGGCCGCTCCCTCGTCGATCAGTTCCAAAAGCCGGAAGAGTGCGGTCGGGGCGTTGCCGATCGCCAGCACCGCACCGGCCATCCGGTCGGCCCACAGCTGGACCCCGGCCGCCGATCGGGTGGTGCCCAGTTGTCGGGCCACTTCGGCGGCCCGCGGGTCGGCGACCAGCGACACCACCCGGTTGCCGGCCGGCAGTCGCGCGGCGGTGATCCCGGCGGCCACCATGGAGGAGTCGCACAGAATCGGAGCACCCTCGGCCAGGGCACGGTGGGTGGCGGTCACGATCCCGGGGGTGTAGGCCACCTGCTCGGGGAGATCCACCTGTCCGCAGGTGTGAATGAGCCGAACCACCACCCGCGCCACGTCTGCGGGCAATCCGGCCAGGTTCGCCTCGGCGCGGATCGTCGCGAACGACCGTCGGTAGATCTCGGCGGGGTCGCTGATGTAGTCGAGCACGGTCTCACCCTACGGTTCTCGGGCGCGGGCTACGCAGCGGCGAGTACCCGGTTTCCGTGGCCATCAGCACCGTCCCGGTGACCGGACTGCCGCAGGCCCGCTCGCAGCCGACGTAGTGCACGGCGCCGTCGACGGCCCCGGACTGGGCCGCCCGGGTGGCCTCGGCCCGCACGTCGGCGGCCGACCGCGCACAGCCCGGACTGCCCACACAGGCGGTGACATCCAGCCAGGGGGAGTTCCGGTCGAAGATCAGCCCCAGCGGAGCCAGCACCCGCAGGGCGGTGTCGGCGATGTCCTCCTCGAGGTCGCAGACCAGCAGCGAACGCCAGGGTGTGACGACCACCGGGGCGCCGATCGCCGCCACGAACCGGGCCTGGCGGGCTGTCAGCACCCCGAACGGCACCGCGGCCCCGAGAGCGACCCGGTCGGCGGCACCGTGGGTCTGGGTGATCCACCCGATCGGCGGCCGGGCCGACGGAAATACGGCGGGCGG
>VERS01000695.1 GCA_018882545.1 Mycobacterium sp. | reverse complement strand
TGGACGCGGTGCTGAAGTCGCACGCCGAGGCGGCGCCGGGCGCCCGCTGCGGCCAACCCAGCGCCAACGCGATGGGCAGCTTCATATCCTGCGGGCTGGCCTGGGCGATGGTGGACCCGTCGTGGAAGGTCACCATCGAATGCACGATCGACTGCGGGTGCACCACCACGTCGATCCGGTCGTAGGGGATGCCGAACAGCAGGTGCGTCTCGATGAGTTCCAAGCCCTTGTTGACCAGCGACGCCGAGTTCAGCGTGTTCATCGGACCCATGTTCCAGGTCGGGTGCGCCCCGGCCTGTTGCGGCGTCACCGACTCCAGCTGACTCGCCGACCAGCCGCGGAACGGTCCCCCGGAGGCGGTCAGCACCAGTCGCGCCACCTCTTCGGGGGCCCCGGAACGCAGACACTGGGCCAGCGCCGAGTGTTCGGAGTCCACCGGCACGATCTGACCCGGCCGCGCCGCTCGGAGCACCAGCGGCCCGCCGGCCACCAGCGATTCCTTGTTGGCCAGGGCCAGTCGCGCCCCCGTGCCCAGCGCAGCCAGGGTGGGTTCCAGGCCCAGCGCACCGACCAGGGCGTTGAGGACGACATCGGCCTCGGTATCGGTGACCAGCCGGGTCGCCGCGTCGGCTCCGGCGTAGGTGACCTCACCGACGCGTTCGGCCGCCGCCGGATCGGCCACCGCGGTGCGGGTGACCCCGGTCTCGGCGCGCTGGCGCGCCAGCAGGTCGGGATTGCCGCCGCCGGCGGCCAGCCCGACCACCTCGAATCGGTCCGGGTTGGCGGCGATGACCTCGAGTGCCTGACGGCCGATCGAACCGGTGCTCCCGAGGATCAGTACGCGCAGGCGGTCAGGCACTGGTCTATTGTGCTACGAGGGCGGGAGGACTCACAGTGGCCGATCCGCGCAGCTGTGATTGCTGTCACATCCACCGATCCGACGGCCACCCCGCCCCGAACACACCACGTGGCCGCAACTGAAACGGCCGCCAAACCGGAGGGATCCAAGGAGCACTATGACCATCCATCGCTCAGTACTCATCGCTGCTGGTGTCACCGCGGCCGCCGCGCTCACTCTGACCGGCTGCTCGACGACCAAGGAGGCGGTCGACTCGGCCACCTCGGCGGCCTCATCGGCCGGGTCGGCGGCCTCGTCGGCGGCATCATCAGCCGGGTCGGCGGCCTCGTCGGCCGTGTCATCGGCCAGCTCGGCGATCTCCTCGGCTGCCGCGGCTCCGGCCGGACTGGTCGGCGCCGGCTGCGCCGGCTACGCCGAGCAGGTGCCCACCGGGCCCGGTTCGGTGGCGGGCCTGGCCAAGGACCCGGTCGCTACCGCGGCCTCCAACAGCCCGGTGCTGACCACCCTGGCCGGGGCGCTGTCGGGCAAGCTCAACCCCAACGTGAACCTGGTCGACACACTCAACACCGGCGAGTTCACCGTCTTCGCACCCACCGACGAGGCGTTCGCCAAGGTCGACGCGGCCACCATCGACAAGCTCAAGACCGATTCCGATCTGCTCACCTCCGTGCTGACCTACCACGTGGTCTCCGGCCCGGGCGCCGATCCGACAGCGGTCGTGGGCGACCACACGACGGTCCAGGGTGAGTCGCTGAAGGTGACCGGCTCGGGCGAGAGCCTCAAGGTCAACGACGCCGGGGTCGTCTGCGGCGGGATCAAGGTCTCCAACGGCACGCTGTACCTGATCGACACCGTGCTGATGCCGCCGGCGGCACCGGCGCAGCCCACCACCGGCGCACCCACCACGACCACCACGCCGTAACGGCAGGCC
>VERS01000083.1 GCA_018882545.1 Mycobacterium sp. | reverse complement strand
GCACCGGCTTCGTCGTCGGCCTGGGTGGGGGGGCAGTGGAGCAGTACACCGGCACTGGCTGGACACAGCTGTACGGCAACGGGTGGAACAGCGGCGTCAACACGATGATTGCGTACCGCAACGGGCTGGTCGTGGGTTTGAACAACGGGGCGGTGGAGTACTGGACTCCCTTCACCAACCTCAGCAGCGTCGGCAACGATCTCTACAACGCAACTGAACCCCTGATTCCCATGTGGCAGTCGGCAAGCTTCCTGCAACAGGGCAAACCGCAAAACTCCTTTGGCTGGACGGAGTTCCACGACAACACCTGGGACAACGCCGTGACCTCCATGGTGCAACTGGGCGACGGCATTGCGCTCGGCCTGACCTCCTCGAGCAGCAGCCAGAACGGCACGGTCGAGTACCTGCCCGGCTTCGGCCCCGCCTCGAGCTCCCAGGCCTTCGGGTATGCCGTAGGCCCCAACGGACCTGTTGAGGCGACACCGACCATTTGGAACCAAAACGGCTGGATCGAGATAGCGGGCAACAGCGACCTGAGCGGGAACAGTGCCAACGGCTCGGTGCAGCAATTGATCCCGCTGTCGTGGGCCCAACTGGATCCCGCGGGCTCGGGGAACCTGGTGCAGGCCCAGTCCCTGCTCGTCGGCCAGACCAATAACGGCATCTACGCCTGGAGCGGCTCGACGCTCAACCCGTTCCCGGTGGATATCGTTAACACCAGCTCGCCGTGGCAGTTGCTGCAAAAGTCCGACTCCTGGGGCAGGACGACGCTGTCCAGCACACAGCTAGCAAGCGCCTGGGAATGGATCACCACCGCCAATCTGCCGAGCTTCGGCAATAACACATTCGGCCAGAGTGGGCTGGTGGGGGACCCGGCCAGCGACCCGGTCTTCGGGGTGGACCAGAACCAGGCGTGGTGCGGTAGCGGCTGCAGTGGCGATTTCTACTCGTTCGCATTGACCTACCAGCCCAACGGAGACGGAGTTCTTTTCTCCTGGCCGCCCGATGAAGGCTCCGGCATCTCGGCCGATCTGAATCTGGAGGTGGCCGGCTACGGGTACTTGTTCGTGCCAAACGGCTTCTGGGACAAGTTCAAATTCGACGACTACTCCCTCGGTTTGGTGCTGGCCGCCGGCGGCGGCCCGTCGCTGGACCTGACTCTGCCGAGCGTGAGCCTCAGCTATGGTCCCAAGGACTTCCCGGTCTACACCAAGACCGAGCCCATCGATGCCGGCACTCTCGGGACTGTCACGATCAGCACCGGCATCACGGTGGGCGCAACAGCGGGCGCGAACATTACCCCAAACACGCCCATCACGCTGGCCGCCGCGGAGTTCATCCCAGGGATCATGCTGACTTGGAACGTCGCCGGCAACCCCGGGAACTTTGGGGTGTCCGGAGCCTTCACTGACAACTTCACAGTCGCGTCCATAAGCGAACTCCTCGCCGACGTCGAAAACCCTTCGGCCACCGCGTCCTTGACCGTTTCGCCCTACCTCAACGTCGGCTGGGGCTACACGGTTCCCGAAAGCGTCCCGTTCGCGGGTGGTTACGGACTGGTCGACATCTCGATGGACTACTCCAACCCTGTGACGTTGACCGGGACGGCGCAACTCAGCGACAACACCGGGAACATCCAGCTGCAGCTGACGGCATCCGGGGTGCTCGACTTGAAGGCCGCCCTCCTGCCCGGGCTGACCTCGGCGCTGACGTGGGACGACCCGATCACGCTCTACACCTGGAACGACTATCTCCCCTCAGTAAACATCCCGTCGTAGGAGGCGCGCCGGGACTGTCGCAATAACGGTGTAATGGCCTGACGGGCCCCGGTGTGTCGGGGCCGGAAAGGTCACACGATGACCGAGACTCTCGTGGCTGTGACGCCATCGGAGAATGCAGTGCAGGACGCCGCTGACGCGGTGATTGAAGTCCCGGGCGCTCGGGAGGTCGACGAGCTCGAAGTTGCCCGTGAGTTGGTCCGGCAGGCCCGTGAGGCCGGAGTGGCCTTGACGGGCCCGGGTGGGCTGCTCAAGGCGATGACCAAGACGGTCATCGAGACCGCCCTGGATGAGGAAATGGCCGAGCACCTGGGCTATGACCGCCATGCTGTCGAGGGCCGCGGTAGTGGCAACTCCCGCAACGGGACCCGGGCCAAGACGGTGCTCACCGATGCCTGCGGGGCGATCGAGATCGAGGTGCCTCGGGATCGGGCGGGCGCACCTTCGAGCCGCAGATCGTCAAGAAACGCCAGAGACGCCTGACCGATGTCGACGAGGTGGTGCTCTCCCTGTACGCCCGGGGGTTGACTGTCCGGCAGGGTTGTTCGGGTCAGGACGCCACTGTGGCGGCAGCGAGGCCCAGCGCCCAATCCCGGCGCCCCCGAGCCGAATCCAGGCCACGGCCCGAACCGCCGCCCTCGCCACGGGCCCACCACATCATCACCGTCGTCGTGGGTGGCGGCATCGACGACAGCCGCACCGCATGTTTCCCGCTCAGTACTGGGCCGTGGTGCGCAGCAGGTAGGAGCACACCAGCAGGGTGTTGTCCTGACGCAGGATCTGGGCAACGCCCTGCTCCTCGTCGCGGCCCTTGCGCGATGAGGCGGGCGCGACCTTCATCGTGAACAGCACCTGCGCCTGGTAGGACGAGGACAGCACGATCTTGTCGATCGACGTGACCTCGGCCTGCGCGAACTGTTTGCGGAACGCGTCGCTGGCCAGGCGGGCCAGCGCCATATCGGATTTGCGGTCCTGCACTGCGTCGTACATCCCGCACAGCGTGTTTCGCGCGATCGTCTCGGTATCGCCGTCGGAAAGGGCGTCCAGATAGTTCTGGATCGCGGTGCGGGCGTTGGATTCGCTGAACCCCGGCAGCCCGCCGCCGGAGCGTTTCGATCCGGCGAACAGCGCCGCGGCGATCAGGACTGCGACCAGTCCCAACCCGAGCAGGCTCCACAGCAACGTCCGATTACGCCGCGGCGGCGGGGCGTAGCTGACCGGGGGCGGCAGCGGACCCGGATAGACCGCCGGGTAGGGGTAGGGCTCGGAGTATCCGGGCGGCATCGGCGGCCCGGGATATGGCTGGCCCTCCGCGCCGGCGTTGTGCGGCGGATAGGGGCCAGCCATCGTGAGGTCTCCTCCGAATGTCGTCGGTCCGGTACGGAGCCGTGCGGCACTGGACTTATAGTCAGCGCCATATAGTCGGCGTTCGATACGCAGGCTAGCGCACCGCTGTACCTGCTCCCCGAGTGAAGGGCGGACACCTGCTGTGACGATTGCGGTAACCGGATCCATCGCCACCGACCACCTGATGCGCTTTCCGGGCCGATTCTCCGAGCAATTGCTGGCCGAGCACCTGCAGAAGGTGTCGCTGAGCTTCCTGGTCGACGATCTGGTGGTTCATCGCGGCGGGGTGGCGGGCAACATGGCTTACGCCATCGGTGTGCTCGGTGGGGACGCGACTCTGGTGGCGGCGGCGGGGGTGGATTTCACCGAATATCGGGAGTGGCTGGAGTCTGCCGGTGTCAACTGCCAGAACGTGTTGATCTCCGACACCGCGCACACGGCCCGGTTTGTCTGCACCACCGATCAGGACATGGCGCAGATCGCGTCGTTCTATCCCGGCGCGATGTCCCAGGCGCGCAACATCAGACTCGCCGATGTGGTGGCCGCGGTCGGCAAGCCGGAGTTGGTGATTGTCGGTGCCAACGACCCCGAGGCGATGTTCGCCCATACCGACGAGTGTCGAGACCTCGGCCTGCCGTTCGCCGCTGACCCCTCCCAGCAGCTGGCCCGGTTGTCCGGTGCGGAGATCCGCCGGCTCGTCGACGGGGCCACCTACCTGTTCAGCAACGACTACGAATGGGATCTGATGCTGTCCAAGACCGGTTGGACCGACGCCGATGTCCTCGGGCAGGTCGGTCTGCGGGTCACCACCCTGGGCGCCAAGGGTGTCGACATCGTCGGCGCAGACGGGACCCAGATACATGTCGGAGTGGTACCGGAGACCGCGCAGCTGGACCCCACCGGCGTCGGCGACGCCTTCCGGGCCGGTTTCCTCACCGGACGCGGCGCCGGACTGAATCTGGAACGCTCCGCCCAGCTCGGCTCGCTGGTGGCGGTGCTCGTCCTGGAGACAACCGGAACCCAGAACTGGAGCTGGGACGCCGGCGTCGCGCGCACCCGGCTGGCCGGGGCCTTCGGCGCCGAGGCGGCTGACGACATCGCCACTGCGCTTGCGGGCGCCACGCCCCGGTCGGCCCGCTAGATCTGGACCGGGTACCGCGGTTCGCTGATCTGCGGCACGACGCTGCGTTCGACGAAGATCGCGTGCCACAGCAGAAAGATCAGCATTGTCCAGAGCCGTCGGCTGTGGTCGCTGTCACCGACCCGGTGCTCATCGAGCATGGTCCGCACCGCCGCGAGATCGACCAGATGTCCGGCCTGCGAGGCCGCGATCGTGGCGTAGGCCCAGTCCATCAACTCGCCGGAGCGCAGCCAGTGCCGGATCGGCACCGGGAAGCCCAACTTGGCCCGGTTCAGCACGTGCGCCGGAACGATCGGCTCCAAGGCGCGTCGCAGCGCATACTTCGTGGTGGTGCGGGTGATCTTCTGGTCGAACGGCAGCCGGGACGCGACCGCGAAGACCTCGGGGTCCAGAAACGGAACCCGCAGTTCCAGCGAATTGGCCATCGTCATCTTGTCGGCTTTGACCAGGATGTCGCCGCGCAACCAGGTGAACAGGTCGATGTGTTGCATCCGGGCGACCGGATCCCAGTCGGTTGATCCCCGGTAAACCTGCCCGGTCACATCGGTGTGGGTCCAGGAGGGGTTGAAGCCGGGCAGAACCGCCCGCAGCTGTTCGTCGGAGAAGCTGCGCGCGTTTCCGTAGTAACGCTCCTCCAGCGTCAACGATCCCCGGTGCAGCAGGCTCTTTCCGCGCATCCCTTCCGGCAACGGTCTGGAAGCCTTGCCCAGCGACTTGCGCACGCCCCGCGGCAGGTAGTCAAAGGCTCTCAGGGACAGGGGTTCCCGGTAGATCGTGTAGCCGCCGAAGAGCTCGTCGGCACCTTCGCCGGAGAGTACGACCTTCACGTGCTTGCGGGCCTCACGCGCGATGAAGAACAGTGGCACCAGCGCCGGGTCGGCCACCGGTTCGTCGAGGTACCAGACGATCTCAGGCAGTGCCGCGACGAACTCGGACTGGCTGACCACCTTGGCCACGTGCCGGGCGCCGATGGCCTCCGCTGAGGCGACCGCCACATCCACCTCCGAGAAGCCTTCCCGCTCGAACCCGGTGGTGAAGGTGATCAGACGGGGGTTGTGCCGGATGGCCAGCGCCGCGATGGCGGTGGAGTCGATGCCGCCGGACAGGAAAGCGCCGACGGTGACGTCGGCCCGCATGTGTTTGGCAACCGAGTCCTCCAGGACCGCGGTGATCTCGTCGTAGCGGGCCTGTTCGGCACCGGCGGCGAAAGGCACCGCGGCAAAGCGCGGGTGGAAATACCGGGTGACTTCGGGCCGTTGGCCCGGGCGGATCACCGCGTAGCAGCCGGACTCCAGTCGCCGCACGCCGCGGTGCAGGGTCTCCGGCTCGGGCACGTATTGCAGGACGGTGTAGTGCTGCAGAGCCCGGGTGTCGATGCCGATATCCAGCCCCAGGATTTCGGCCAGGTCCAGCAGGCACTTCTTCTCGCTGCCGACCGCGGTGCCGCCCGGGCCGGTCGCCATGAACAGCGGCTTGATGCCGAACGGGTCGCGCGCGCAGAACAGCTCCCGCCGGACGGTGTCCCAGACCGCGAAGGCGAACATGCCCCGCAGCTTGTTCAGCGCTTCCGTTCCCCAGTAGTGGTAGGCGGCAACGATCGCCTCGCCGTCGCCATCGGTGGCGAACTCCGCCCCGAATTCCGACCGCAGGACTTCGCGCAACTCCAGGTAGTTGTAGATCTCCCCGTTGAACACCAGCACGTAGCGGTCAGGTTCGCCGGGGGGTCCCCACCGCAGCGGCTGGTGGGAATGAGCGATGTCGATGATGGAGAGCCGGTTGAAGCCCAGCACCACGGTTCCCGTCGCCGGCCCGGCGGCTCCGGTGCCCGATGTCGCCGGCCCGGCGGCTCCGGTGGCATCGTCCCAGGTCCCGGGTTCGTCCGGGCCGCGGTGGCGCATGAGGTGTGAAGCGCCGGCGACCGCGTCGACAGTTGCCTCGGTGATGGCGCCGGCGGCGTGTCCTACCAGGGCAAGCAGTCCGCACACCCGGCCAAGTATGCCCGACCGTCGGGGGGCGCTGAACCCTACACCTGAGCTGCACCAGGGACACGTCGGATCTGGGCCAGGCCGAATCGCCAGGTGTGTCCGCCTGCTGTCCAATGGTGGTCTACGCTGCGTAGTATTCGAGTGGCGATACGCCCCTCGTCCACCTGCGGTGGCGGGCGGGTCGGGCGGTATCGGTCCAGCTTGTGACACAGGAGGCGCCAAGTGACACGACGCGGGCTAGGCGACGGCACCACCAGTCCCGGATTGCGTTCGAATTGGCGGCGTGCGGCGCTGCTGAGTGCTGCCTTCGCTGTCCTGGCGATCACGCTCAGCGGATGCAGCTGGCAGGAGGCGATGGCGCTCGGGTGGCCCAAGGGCGTCACCCCCGAGGCCGAGGCAATGCACAAGCTGTGGGTCGGTTCGGTGATCGCCGCACTTGTGGTCGGGGTTATCACCTGGGCGCTGATGTTCTGGTGCGCCGCGTTTTTCCGCAAAAAGCCCGGCGATGAGGAAATGCCCCGCCAGACCGGTTACAACATGCCCCTTGAGTTGGCGCTGACGGTGATTCCATTCGTCATCATCTCGGTGCTCTTCTACTTCACCATCGGTACCCAGGAAAAGGTCCTCAACAGAGAACCGAACCCCGAGGTGATCGTGGACATCACGGCCTTCCAGTGGAACTGGAAATTCGGCTACCAGAAGGTCGCCTATGCCGACGGCTCGTACAACTACGAAGGTGCTGACCCGGCCCGGAAGGCGGCGGTGATCTCCAAGCCGGAAGGCAAGGCCCCCAACGGCGAAGAGGCAGTCGGTGCAGTTCGGGGGATGAATCCGGAGGACCGGTCGTATCTGAACTACAACAAGATCGAGACCGTCGGCACCAGCGAGGAGATACCGGTGCTGGTGCTGCCGGTCGGCAAGCGCATCGAGTTCCAGCAGGCCTCCGCCGACGTCATCCATTCCTTCTGGATCCCCGAATTCCTCTTCAAGCGCGACGTGTTTCCCGAACCGGAGGCCAACCACTCGGCCAACAAGTGGCAGGTCTCCCAGATCAACCAGACTGGCGCCTTCGTCGGCCGGTGCGCTGAGATGTGCGGCACCTACCACGCGATGATGAACTTCGAGGTGCGGGTGGTCCAGGCCAGCGACTTCAAGACCTACCTGCAGGCCCGCGCCGACGGCATGACCAACGCCGAGGCGCTCAAGGCGATCAACGAGCCGCCGCTGGCGATCACCACCGCACCGTTCGACACCCGCCGCGGCGAGCGGGTGATCCCGAAGCCCGAGATGGCTGCGGCGCAGGCCCCGAAGTAGAACTCGAAGAGAAGTAGAAGCAGAGGCAGGGAGAGTCCGAGATGCGTGTTGAAGCCCGGCTTTTCGAAATCCTGACCGGATTCTTCGTACTCGCCGCCATCGTGTACGGCGGTCTCACGGCTGTCTTCGAGACGGGCGGACTGGAGTGGGCCCTGTCTCTTATTA
>VERS01000082.1 GCA_018882545.1 Mycobacterium sp. | reverse complement strand
CCTCGAGGGCCTTGACCAACGAGGCTTCGGTGTAGCGGGCCGGTGGGTTGGTGGCGTGACCGTCGGCGGTCAGACGGATGGCGTCCACCCGCTGACCCTGCCGCAGCTGCGGCAGCCGGCTCTCGGCGTCGTCGGCCTCTCCGCCGGCGAGTTCGTCGACGGTCTCGACGTAGGCCTTGAGGAAACCCGGGAAGGTGATGGTGCGGCCGCTGGCGGCGAACGTCGCTTCCGTGCCGTCGGCGGCGGCTGGATCTGATGTCGTCGGCCGAGCGGTTCCGGCGATCCGCAGGCTCAGGGTCGTCCCGCGGGCGTCAGCCATCTGCGAGGCGACCGTGCGCTGCCAGATCAGTTCGTAGAGGCGGAAACCGTCGGCGTCGAGTTCGGAGTGCAACGCCCCCGGCGTCGCGAAGGTGTCCCCCGCGGGCCGGATGGCCTCGTGGGCCTCCTGGGCGTTTTTGACTTTGCGGGTGTACTGGCGCGGCGTGGGGTGGACATACTCCTCGCCGTAAAGCTGACGGGCCTGGTTGCGCGCGGCGTTGATCGCCGACTGCGACAGCGTGGTCGAGTCGGTCCGCATGTAGGTGATGTAACCGTTCTCGTAAAGCTTCTGGGCCACGCTCATCGTGCGCTCAGAGCTGAACCGCAGCTTGCGGCCGGCTTCCTGCTGCAGCGTCGAGGTCATGAACGGCGGATAGGGCCGCCGGGTGTAGGGCTTCTCCTCCACCGAGGCCACGGTGAGCGCGGCGCCCTGCAGGGCGGCGGCCAGGGCCCCGGCCCCCGGCTCGTCCAGGACGAGGGTCTCCGCGGGCTTGCGGAGCACCCCGAGTGAGTCGAAGTCGCGCCCGGTCGCCACCCGCCTCCCGTCGACGGCGACCAGCCGGGCGGTGAAGCGCGGCGGGGTGGCGTTCGGGTCAGACACGCTGGCGTCCAGTTCAGCCAGGATGTCCCAGTAGGAGGCGCTGCGGAAAGCCATCCGTTCGCGCTCGCGCTGCACGATGATGCGGGTGGCCACCGACTGCACCCGGCCCGCCGACAGCTTCGGGGCGACCTTCTTCCACAGCACCGGGCTGACCTCGTAGCCGTAGAGCCGGTCCAGGATCCGGCGGGTCTCCTGGGCGTCGACCAGATCGGTGTCCAGGTCCCGGGGGTGTTCCGCAGCCGCCCGGATCGCGGGTTCGGTGATCTCGTGGAACACCATCCGACGGACCGGAATGCGCGGTTTGAGGGTCTCCAGCAGATGCCAGGCGATCGCCTCGCCTTCACGGTCACCATCGGTGGCCAGATACAGCTCATCGACGTCTTGGAGCAGATTCTTGAGTTCGGTGACGGTGGCCCGCTTGTCCGGGCTGACCACATAGAGGGGTTCGAAATCGCGGTCGACGTTGACCCCCAGTCGGGCCCACTTCTCGGACTTGAACTTGGCGGGGACGTCGGCGGCACCCTTGGGCAGATCGCGGATGTGACCGCGGGAGGACTCGACGATGTAATTGCGCCCCAGGTAGCCGGCAATTTTGCGCGCTTTAGTGGGCGACTCGACGATCACGAGTCGCCGGGTGCTGCCGTTGCTACGGGACCCGCGTGCATCGGGCCGGTCGTCGTCAGCCAACTGCGCCTAGCTCCACTTCTTCATTCGGGGATGGTCGCCGCCATCAAAGGACCCCCCGGGCTTGTTCACAATTTCGCACCCTTCCGCCAGCCGACGCAAACCGGCCCCCCGATTCCGGGACTTCAGACACGCGGCCAGGCCGCCTCGGCCTCGGCCCCCTCGGGGGGGTCGCCAACCGTCTCCACCAGCCGCGACAGCCGGCGCCGCCCGCTGATTCGCAACGCCGGATGCGCCCCGCGGGTGCCGATGAGAGTGGGGGCGATGCCGATCCTCATCAACGCCGACGCCAGCGGGGAATGGGTGTCGGGGGCATGGGGGTCCAGGCCGAGCAGAAAGCGGTCCGCCTCAGGGGCGCCTGCGGCCAGCGTCCAGGCCCGCAGTTCACGAGGCCCCGGCATCCAGGAAGGCGGCACGGTTTTGACCGCGCCGCGGGTCCACTCGGCGGCCAGACCGACCAGCCGGACGTCCACCGCGGTGCGCACCAGCGGGGTGTCCTCCTCGGTGCGGGTGATCTCGGCGGTCAAACCGGCCGCGACCATCATGTCCGCCAGCGCCGCGGCCCGCCAGACGGCGTCGACCACCACCGACAGCCGCGCGCCGCCGCCGACGGTGACCACCTGACCAGCCGCAGCGAGTACCCCGGTGAGGTCGGCGACCGCTGGCGGCACCGACTCGGCCGAGAAAAACGACAGCTGGCTCACACGTCGACAGTAAGGCAGGCCCTCGTCAGGCGTCGCGTGGCCGGACCGTAGCGGCGCCTCCCCGGCGGGCACGCCCGGAAACCAAAGCACCCCCGCGATGCCCGTGGGGGGCTCGCGGGGGTGCGATGTGGCCTGTCGTCGGTCAGACGGCGCGAACGCCGGTGGCCTGCGGGCCCTTGGGGCTCTGACCCACCTCGAACTCGACCCGCTGGTTCTCTTCGAGGGTGCGGAAACCCGACCCCTGAATCTCCGTGTAGTGGACGAATACGTCAGCGGAGCCGTCCTCCGGGGCGATAAAGCCGAAGCCCTTCTCCGCGTTGAACCACTTCACAGTTCCCTGTGGCATTTCTTTCCTTACTTCTTTCCGGGAGCGGTCTACCGATGTTCAAATAGACCGGGCCGGTTGAGACCGCCATACCTTCTGGGCTACCGCCCTCGCAGGAACCGCGACCGCAACGTCGATCCTGCGATGTGGAGACACGAACACAGAAGCTGCGACCGCCTATATCCAACCACGTCCGGCGCGGTAAAGACAGCATCCGCCACAATTCAGCTGTTAGCAGTCGATGAATTTCAGACGAACATGAGGCATGCGGGCCATGGTCAGTTTCGGCAGTGAACTGCTGACCGCGGTGTGCGGGCCGGATCGGCCGGCGTCATTGCTGCACGTCGCCGACATCCCCGCTCGGGAGGCCCGGTTTGCTGGCTGGCCGGTCTGGCTGCATCCCGATGTGGTGTGCGGCCTGCAGGCCCACCAGATATCCGCCCCCTGGTCGCACCAGGTGGAGGCCGCGGATCTGGCCCGCGCCGGCCGCGACGTCGTCATCAGCACGGGGACCGCCTCGGGAAAGTCGCTGGCGTTCCAGATGCCGATCATGGACGCCCTGCTGCGCGGGCCCCGGGCCCGGGCTCTGTACCTCTCGCCCACCAAGGCACTGGGCCACGACCAGTTGCGGACCGCCAATGCCCTGACCGCCGCGGTCCCGGGTCTGCACGAGGTCGCCCCGACCCCCTATGACGGCGACACCGCGGCCGAGGTGCGCCGGTTCGCCCGCGAGCGGTCCCGCTGGCTGTTCTCCAACCCGGACATGGTGCATCTGTCGATGCTGCGCAACCACGGCCGGTGGGCGGTCTTCCTGCGCGGTTTGCGCTACATCGTGCTGGACGAATGCCACTACTATCGCGGCATCTTCGGCTCCAACGTGGCGATGGTGCTGCGGCGGCTGATGCGGCTGTGTGAGCGCTACGGCGAAGCCGGGTCGACGCCGCCGACGGTGATCCTGGCCAGCGCCACCACCGCGGCTCCGGGCGAGACCGCCGCCGCACTGATCGGCCGGCCCGTGGCGGAGGTGACCGGGGACGGATCCCCGCAGGGCGCCCGCACGATCGCCCTGTGGGAGCCGCAGTTGCGTTACGACCTGCGGGGTGAGCACGGTGCACCGGTGCGCCGGTCGGCGGGGGCCGATGCGGCCCGGATGATGGCCGATCTGGTGGCCGAGGGGGCGCGGACGCTGACCTTCGTGCGATCCCGGCGCGGTGCGGAGTTGACGGCTCTGGGAACCCGGGCGCGCCTGGGCGAGATCGCCCCGGCGTTGCAGGACACCGTGGCGTCCTACCGGGCGGGCTATCTGGCCGAGGACCGCCGGGGGCTGGAGCGGGCGCTGGCCGACGGGGAACTGCGCGGCCTGGCCGCCACCAACGCCCTGGAGCTGGGCATCGACATCTCGGGACTGGATGCGGTGGTGCTGGCGGGTTTCCCGGGAACCGTGGCCTCGTTCTGGCAGCAAGCCGGCCGCTGCGGCCGGCGCGGGCAGGGCGCGCTGGTGGTCCTGGTCGCCCGGGACGACCCGCTGGACACCTACCTGGTGCACCACCCGGATGCCCTGCTGGGCAAACCGGTCGAACGCGTGGTGACCGACCCGACGAACCCCTACGTGATGGGTCCGCAGCTGCTGTGCGCGGCGACGGAGGTCCCGCTGACGCAAGCCGAACTGGACCGCTGGGACGCCGCGCCGGTGGCCCGGACCCTGGTCGAGGACGGTCTGCTGCGGGTGCGCGGGGGGCTGTACTTCCCCGCCCCCGGTCTCGAACCGCACCACCAGGTCGACATCCGCGGCGGCGCGGGCGGGCAGGTCGCCATTGTGGAATCCGGCACTGGGCGGCTACTGGGCACCACCGAGGCCGGCCGGGCACCGGCGACCGTACATCCGGGGGCGGTGTATCTGCACCAGGGCGAGACCTATGTGGTCGAGTCGCTGCACGACGGCGTCGCCTTCGTCCACGCCGAGGATCCCGGGTATTCGACATTCGCCAGGGAGATCACCGACATCACCGTCACCGGCGCCGGTGAGCGCAGCGACCACGGCCCGGTGACGCTGGGCCTGGTCCCGGTGTCGGTCACCCACCGGGTGGTCGGCTTTCTGCGCCGCGGCCTATCGGGGGAGGTGATCGACTTCATCGAACTGGACAGCCCGGAGCGGGTTTTGCCGACCACCGCCGTGATGTACACCGTCACACCTGAAGCGTTGCGCCACAACGGAGTTGAGTTGCCAGACATCCCCGGTTCACTACACGCCGCCGAACACGCCGCGATCGGTTTGCTGCCGTTGGTGGCCAGCTGTGACCGCGGGGACATCGGCGGACTGTCCACCGCTGTCGGCGAGGAGGGCCTGCCGACGGTGTTCGTCTACGACGGCCACCCCGGTGGTGCCGGCTTCGCCGAACGCGGCTACCGACTGGCCGGCACGTGGCTGCGCGCGACCCTGGCGGCGATCGAGGCCTGCGAGTGCCCGCACGGCTGCCCCTCCTGCGTCCAGTCCCCGAAGTGCGGGAACGGCAACGACCCGCTGGACAAACGGGGGGCTGTGCGGGTGCTACAGGTCGTCCTCGCCGGTCTCGCCGGCTGACGTCTCCTTCCGGCGGACGTCGCGACCGCCGACCGACCCCTCGAAAACGGTCGACAGTCGCGTGCCCGGCGAAGCGACATACCCGCGATTCCGTTTCGACGCCCCGCTTCATAAGCCTCGGCCGGGGACGTTCGGTGGCGGAGTGCGCCCGGACTACACGTGACGTTCCGCGATCCGAAACCGGATGTAGCTGAAGATACGCTGCGGCTGTCCCGGGTGGCAATCGGTCGGCCCCCGGTCCCGGGGGGAAGGTCCGCAGGAAACCGATTTACCTGCAGATTCCCTGAACCGGGCGACTGCCGGCCTCCTGTGCGCCGCTACGCTGGCCCCATGACCCAGGATTGGCTGCTGGTGGAGACACTCGGCGACCAACCGGTCGTGGTGGCCCAGGGCCGGACGATGAAGAACTTCGTCCCACTGGCGGTGTTCCTGCGGCGCAACCCGAGTCTGGCCGCGATCCAGACCGCGATCACCGAGACGGTGACGACGGGAAACGCGTTGGCGAGCATCACTCCGAAAAACAAGCGGGTGATCCGGACCGAGCCTGTGCAGATGTCCGACGGTCGCCTCCACGCGGTACACGTCTGGTGCGGCCCCAAGGACCAAGAGCCCCCCGAGCGGCCGGTGCCCGGCCCACTGGTGTGGGACTTCACCACCGGCGAGGCCAACGGCACCGTGGAGTACCTGGTCAACGCCGGCATGGACCCGTCCGCCGAGGCGATCACCGGTAGGGCCTTCGTCGAGGACATTCCCAGCCGGAGCCTCAATCCGGACGAGGCCAAAGTGCTCGCCCTGGCCATCGACGCCGCACCGGATCGGACGTACTGCTCAAGTTGGGAGTTCACCGACAAGCAGGGAAACTTCCGCCGGGTGGGATTCAACGCCCGCACGGCCATGGAGACCATGCAGGACGGCTCCCAGCATCTGATCGCCCGGGCGATGAACCTCGTTGAAGAGGTCCAAGAGTCAGCCCGGCCGCCCGAGCAACTGGCCCACCGCATCATCGAGGGCCTGGCCCAACCGGGGGTCTACCGGCTGATGGTCGACCTGAACACCTGGACGCTGCTGAAGTGGATCGACGACCCGTGTCCCTATTTCAACTGGCGCAGTCGGGCGGGAATCCACCCGGACGACCGCGAACACTTCTCGGAGCGGATGGCCGCCGAACTGGAGACCGGCAGCACCCGCGGGGTGCTGCGGGTACCCGCAAACGACGGCGGCTGGGTTCCGCTGCACGTCACGGTCAGCAAGGTGGAGTTGGACGACGGTGTGTACGGCGGGCTGGTCACCCTTCGGCAGCCCACCGAGGTCGAACTTGTCGACGCCGGCCTCGATCAGCCGGGTCCCTGACGGCCGCGGGCCCCTGACCGCGGCGATGCCGGACCAGCCCGGGCCACCGCGGAGGCTTCGGCACCCGCCCGCAGGCCGGTTGAGGCCGAGACGGTCACCGTGACGTCAAGGCCGATAACCTCACAACCCCGCAGACTCACCCGCATCGCGGCCGCGACGGTTCGGGCTTGGCCGCAGGCCGACGACGCTCCGGCCGGCAGCCTGGACGCGGCCGCCAGCGCCGCCAGGTCGGCGGCGGCCTGCGCACGGTGGCGGGCCAACGCGACCGCGGCGACCGCGATGCCGCCCGCAGTGACCGTCAGCAGAGCTGCCACCAGCAGGGCCGCGAAAACCGTTGCCGCGCCGCGATCGTCATCCGCCCGGCTCGATGGCCGCCACGGCCTGCCCGACGATGACAACTCCCGGCAGCATCGGCGACCGGCTGCTGACCCGGGCCACGATATAGCCGCCGTCGCGACGCAGCTCCAGCCCGGCGCCCGACGGCGCCAAGCGACCGGCGGAGGCAGTGCCGCCCGGGTCTCCGCGCGCGGCGAGCCTCGCTGCCTCCCGGGCGGCATCGACACAGCGCATCTGCAGTACGACCGCCATGACACCCGCGGCGCACAGGACCAGCACCACCACCAGGCTCGCGATGGCAAGCGCCGCCTCGACGGTGCCGAACCCGGCATCGTTCAGACCCGGGTGGACAGCGCCCGGTTGATGATGTTGGTCAGCGCGCCGACGATCGAGTCGCCGGTCACCACGCTGTAGAGGATCGCCCCGAAGGCCGCTGCGGCGATCGTGCCGATAGCGTATTCGACGGTCGACATGCCGGACTCGTCGGCGACCAGGTAGGCGGCCCGCTGCTGTAGAAACTGAATCATGTTGTGGATCAACTCTTTCCCTTTCTCTTCTGCGATGGAGCGATGACAGTCGGGGGTCGGAACTCACAGCAGCCCCGCACCGAAGATTTCACCGGCCAGGCCCGCCACAACCGGCACGATGCCCAGGCAGACGAACGCGGGCAGGAAACAAAGGCCCAGCGGCCCGGCGATGAGGACCCCGGCCCGTTCCGCGGCGGCCGCGGCGCGCTGGGTGGCCACCTGGCGGACCTGCTCGGCCAATTCGGCCGCGGCGTCGGCCAGCGCGCTGCCCGAGGATGCCGACCGCCTGGCCAGCCGGGCCAGGGC
>VERS01000081.1 GCA_018882545.1 Mycobacterium sp. | reverse complement strand
GTGTTCGTCTTCTCCGGTCAGGGTTCGCAGTGGGCAGGGATGGGACGTCGGCTGCTGGCCGACGAACCGGCTTTCGCGGCCGCCGTCGACGAGTTGGAGCCGGTGTTCGTCGCCCAGGCCGGATTCTCGCTGCGCCAGATCCTGCAGTCCGGCGAACCGGTCGTCGGCATCGACCGGATCCAGCCGGTGCTGGTCGGCATGCAACTGGCCCTGACCGCGTTGTGGCGCGCCCATGGTGTCCTGCCCGATGCCGTGATCGGGCATTCGATGGGCGAGGTGAGCGCGGCAGTGGTGGCCGGTGCGCTGACGCCGGCGCAGGGGCTGAAAGTCATCGCCACCCGGTCGCGGCTGATGGCGCGGCTGTCCGGTCAGGGCGCGATGGCGCTGCTGGAGCTGTCCGCGGCGGCCGCCGAGGAACTGCTGGCCGGCTATCCGGATGTCGCGGTGGCGGTGGAGGCATCCCCGCGGCAGGTGGTGGTCGCCGGTCCGCCCGAACAGGTGGACGCGGTGATCGCGGCGGTGGCCGCCCAGGACCGGCTGGCCCGCCGGGTCGAGGTCGACGTGGCGTCCCACCACGCGATCATCGACCCGGTCCTGCCGGATCTGCGGGCCGCACTGGCCGATCTGAACCCCCAGCCACCGGCGATACCGGTTTTCGTGACAACCGGTGAGCGCACCGAGGCCGGGCCACCGGCCTTCGACGCCGACTACTGGGTGGACAACCTGCGCAACCCGGTACGGTTCAGCCAGGCCGTCGCCGCCGCCGGCGCCCGGCACACCTTCTTCGTCGAGGTCAGTCCGCATCCGCTGCTGAGCTACGCGGTCGACCAAAGCCTGGAGGGTGTGCATCACCACACGCTGGGCACACTGCTGCGGGACACCTGCGACACCGTCACCTTCCGGGCCAATCTCAACGCCACGCACACCGTGCGCCCACCGGAGGTCCCGCATCCGGACGAGCCGCGCCCGGTGCTGCCCGCCACCCCGTGGCACCACACCCGGCACTGGCTGGAGGTCTCTGCCCCGGAATCCGGTTCGCCCGCCGCGGCGCCGGGCCCATCGGGGAGCAGACCGGTCGCCGGTGCCGACTGGTCCCATGATCTGGTCTGGCCGGTCGACGACCTGCCCGCCGCCACCAGCGATCGCCGGTGGCTGGTGCTCGGCGAGGCCGGTGATCCAGCGGCCGGGGAACTGGCGGCGCTGCTCGGTGAGGACTCCCGGGCCCTGGCCATCACCGAGGCCGACGCGACCGCTCTGGGTGGTGCCGACTACGTGGCCTACATCCCGCTGCCGAGTGCCCGGATCGACCCCGCCGACGGGTACCGCCTGTTCAACTCCACCCGGCGGTTGCTCGCCGTACTGGCCGGGATGCCGCAGCCACCGCGGCTGATGATCGTCACGCGCAACGGCCAGCCGATCGCCGACGGCGACCCCTGCGACCCGGCGCAGGCGGGGCTGTGGGGGATGGGACGCACCATCAGGCTGGAGCATCCGGAGATCTGGGCCGGCATCGTCGACGTCGACGAGTCGACACCGGCGGAACTGCTGGCCGCCATCCTGGCCGCCGAGAGCCTCGGCCGGGGCGATGACGATCAGGCCGTGTACCGCCGGGGGCTGCGACATGTGCCCAGGCTGGTCCGGAGCGCGGTTCCGGCGGTCGGTCTGACCCGCTTCGAGGGCAACACCAGCCACCTGGTCATCGGCGCGACGGGCAATGTGGGTCCGCACCTGATCCGGCAGCTGGCCGAGATGGGCGCCGCTACCGTCATAGCGGTATCCCGAAGTGGATCAACACAATCGGCCGATCTGCACGATGAACTCTCGCGGCTCGGCAGCACGCTCGTCGAAGTGGCAGCCGACGCCGCCGACGATGCCGCGATGACGGCACTGTTCGAGCGGTTCGGCGCCGACCTGCCCCCGCTGGAGGGGGTCTATCTGGCGGCGCTGGCCGGCGGCGAGGCGCTGCTCACCGAGATGAGCGACGCCGACGTCAACACCATGTTCCGCGCCAAGCTGGATGCCGCCGCGGTGTTGCATCGGCTGACGCTGCGCACCCCGGTGCGTCACTTCGTGCTGTTCTCCTCGATCACCGGCATCCTGGGGTCGCGGTGGCTGGGTCACTACACCGCCGCCAACACCTACCTGGGCGGTCTGGCCTACGCCCGGCGCAGGCTCGGACTGGCCGCGACGGTCATCGAGTGGGGCCTGTGGAAGAGCTGGGCCGACGCCCAGCCCTCGACCAAGGCGGCCGGACTGACTCCGATGCCCAACGAAGTCGCCATCCGGATGCTGCCGGCGGCGCTGAGCCCGGACTCCGGTGTGCGGTCGGTGGTGGTGGGCGCCGACTGGCAGCGGCTGGCCGACGCCTACCGGATGCGGGCCCCGCTGCCCGTCATCGACCGGCTGTTGGCCGGCGCGGAGGGCACCGGTGTCGGCGAGGTGCCGGAGCCGGCGTTCGGGACCCTGCTGGGCGAGCCGGCGGAAACCGGACCCGGACTCCGCTGGCGAGCGGCGCTGCTGCCCGACGCCAAGCCGTATCCCGGGGGGCACCGGGTGCGTGGTGTGGAGGTCGTGCCGGTTTCAGTTCTGCTGCAGACCCTTTCGGTAGCCGCCCAACGCAGCGGTGCCTCGGCGCTGGGCGATGTCCGGTTCGAGTATCCGATCGTCGCCGAGCAGCCCCGCGTCATCCAGGTGTTGGCCGGCGATGCGGTCGGGGAACCGGTCACGGTGTCCTCCAGCGTGGGGCCGAACACCCCCGAGGACCGCTGGACACGGCACTGCAGCGCGCGGATCGCCGCTGCGCTGCCAGACCCGACCCCGGGTGAAGCCGAATCCGCTCCGGCACCGGAGTTCTCCTGGGATCCGGCCTCGATCGCCGAACTGCAGCGAAAATCCGGTGTGGAGGGTCAGCCCTTCGTCTGGTCGGTGAACAGCTGCGAACCCGTGCCGGGCGGACTGCGCGCCGTCGTGACGGTTCCCGACGCATCGATGCCCGCGTTGATCGACGCCGCGGTGCACCTGGCCCGTCTGCTGGACGACTCGGAGTCGTTGATGCTGCCCGCTGCCATCGCCGCGGTCGCGGTGGGCGAGGGTGCCGGCACACCGTCCGGTGCCGGGATGGTCGTGGAAGTGCGCCGCTGTGGCGAGGCCGGTGCCGATCTGCTTGTCGACATCACCGCACGAGACTCCGACGGCGGCATCTGTCTGGATATTCGCGGGTTGCGTTATGCCCAGGTCGATTCGGTGCCGGTGGCCACCGACGCCGGGCCGGCCGCCGAACCGATCAACGTCCCGGACTGGTCGGCGATGGCCGGCGATCAGGTTGTCGATGAGCTGCGGACCCGACTGCGGACCATCATGGCGCGCGAACTGGGGATGCCGGAAACCGCGGTGGACTTCGACCGGCCGTTCCCGGAACTGGGCCTGGATTCGATGATGGCGATGACCCTGCTGCGCGACGCCAAGGCGCTCGTGGCGATGGAGTTGTCGGCGACGATGCTGTGGAATCACCCGACGCTCACCTCGTTCGCCGAGCATGTAGCAGGTCTGCTGACCCCCGAACCCGCACCCGACGAGGAGCCGGCAGAGGAAACCGCCGAGGACTCGTTCAGTGTGCTCGACGCTCTGTTCGACAGCGTCGAGGGCGGTGGCCTGGAAGGCAGCATAGAAGGCAGCCTGGAAGGTGAAGCCCGATGAAAACGACCTTCGACCGGATCGCCGCCATGACGGCCGATCAGCGCGGCGCGTTGGCCGAGCAGTTCGACAAAGCGTCCCGGATCGCCGGTGCCGAACCGATCGCTGTCATCGGCATCGGCTGCCGATTGCCGGGCGGGATCAACGGCCCGGAACAGTTCTGGGAATTCCTCGACGGTGGTACCGACGGTGTGACGGTGGTGCCGTCGGACCGCTGGGACGCTGAGGCCTATTACGACCCCGACCCTATGGCCCCGGGCCGGATGCCTTCCAAATGGGGTGCGTTCCTCGCCGATGTCGCCGGATTCGATGCGGACTTCTTCGGCGTCTCCCCGCGCGAGGCGGTCGCGATGGACCCGCAACAACGGGTCGCCCTGGAGGTGGCCTGGGAGGCCTTGGAGAACGCCGGGCTGGCGCCGGACCGGCTCAGTGAGACGCGCGCGGCGGTCATGCTCGGGGTGTACTACAACGAGTACCAGAGCCTGGCCGCGGGCAATCCGAACACCATTGACGCCTACTCCGCGACCGGCAACGCGCACAGCGTGACCGTCGGGCGCATCGCCTACCTGCTGGGGCTGCGCGGACCGGCGGTTGCCGTGGACACCGCCTGCTCGTCGTCGCTGGTCTCGGTGCACCTGGCCTGCCAGAGCCTGCGCATGCGGGAGAGTGATCTTGCGCTCGCCGGTGGAGTGAGCCTCACCCTGCGCCCGGAAACCCAACTCGCCCTTGGTAAGTGGGGGATGCTTTCGCCGCGTGGCAAGTGCAACGCCTTCGACACCGATGCCGACGGATTCGTTCGCGGCGAAGGCGCCGGCGTAGTGGTGCTCAAGCGCCTCACCGATGCCGTCCGAGACGGAGACCGGGTGCTGGCGGTGGTTCGCGGTTCCGCGGTGAACCAGGACGGCCGGTCCAACGGGCTCACCGCGCCGAACGCGCCGGCGCAGCGCGATGTGATAGCCCGCGCGCTGCGGGCGGCCGACGTCGCGGCCGGGTCTGTCAACTTCGTCGAAACCCACGGCACCGGAACGCCGTTGGGCGACCCGATCGAATTCGACGCGCTGGCCGCGGTGTACGGCCGGGGTGAGGTGCCCTGTGCGCTCGGCGCGGTCAAGACCAACTTCGGGCATCTTGAGGCGGCGGCGGGCATCACCGGCCTGATCAAGGCGGTGCTGGCGCTGCGGCACTCCCGGATCCCCCCGAATCTGAACTTCACCGAGTGGAATCCGGCCATCGACCCCACGGCGACCCGATTCTTCATCCCCACCGCCGCGGTGCCCTGGCCGGCCGGTGACGGCCCGCGCCGCGCCGCGGTGTCCTCGTTCGGCATGGGCGGGACCAACGCACACGTGGTGCTCGAGCAGGGGCCGGCACCGGACTCGACCGCCGCCGGCGGCCCGACGGTGACCACGCTGGTGCTCTCGGGAAAGACCCCGCAACGCGTCGCCGCAGCAGCCGGGGCGCTGGCCGACTGGCTCGACGGGCCCGGCGCCGCCGTCCCGATCGCCGACGTGGCCGGCACCCTCAACCATCGCAGCCGCTACGGCATCGTCGCCACCGTCTCCGCGCGCGATGGCCAGGAAGCGGTCGCAGGTCTACGGGCCTTGGCCGCCGGCCAGCCCGGCACCGGTGTGGTCGCCTGTCATGAGGCCTCACCCGGCCCGGGCACCGTGTTCGTCTACTCCGGTCAGGGCGCTCAGTGGCCGGGGATGGGCCGTCAGCTGCTGGCCGACGAACCGGCCTTCGCCGCGGCGGTCGACGCCCTGGAACCCGTATTCGTCGACAAGGTCGGATTCTCGCTGCGGCATGTGCTGCAGGTGGGCGAGCCGCTGACCGGGATCGCCCGGATCCAGCCGGTCCTGGTCGGGATCCAGCTGGCGCTGACCGAACTGTGGCGTTCCTACGGCGTGGAACCGGATGCGGTCATCGGTCACTCGATGGGAGAGGTGACCGCCGCGGTGGTGGCCGGTGCGCTGACCCCGGCCGAGGGACTGGACGTGATCGCCACCCGGTCGCGGCTGATGTCGCGGCTGTCCGGGCAGGGCGCGATGGCACTGCTGGAACTCGACGCCGGGGCGGCTGAGCGGCTGATCGCCGACTACCCCGAGGTATCGGTCGCGGTGTATGCCTCGCCGAACCAATCGGTGATCGCCGGGCCGCCCGAGCAGGTCGACGAGCTGATCGAGAAGGTGGCCGCCCGCGGGCTGCTGGCCCGTCGCGTTGAGGTGGATGTGGCATCCCATCACGCCACCATCGACCCGATCCTGCCCGAATTGCGCGCTGCGCTGGACTATCTGTCACCCGCCGGGCCACGGATACCGGTCATCAATACCGCCGAATACCCCGGCAGTGCAACGATGTTCGGCGCCGAATACTGGGTGGCGAATCTGCGCAACCCGGTCCGGTTCAGCCGGGCGATCCAGCAGGCGGCAGCGGATCACAGCACCTTCATCGAGATCAGCCCGCACCCGCTGCTGACCCACGCGATCAACGAGACGCTGGGCCAACGCAACGCGCGGGTGTCCGGGACGGTCTACCGCGACCAGCCCGAGACGCTGACCTTCCACACCCAGTTGGCCCTGGTGCGGCCGCCGGTGGACAACGAGCCCGCCGGACGCCGGGACCTGCTGGTCGATCTGCCGCCCACACCCTGGCTGCACACCCGGTACTGGATGCAGACACCCTCGGCCGGAGTGCAATTCACCGGATCACACCCCCTGCTCGGGATGCACGTCGAACTTCCCGCCGGCGGTGCCCACGTCTGGCAGTCCGATGTGGGGACCGAACTCAACCCGTGGCTGGCCGATCACAAGGTCCACGGCCAGCCTGTGATGCCGGGTGCGGGTTTCGCCGAGATCGCCCTGGCGGCCGGTTGTGCGGCGCTGGGCCGGCCCGCGGCCGAACTCCAGGTGAGCAGACTGGAGGTCGAACAGATTCTGCCGCTGGATGCCAGGACCAGGCTCACCACCCAACTGGTCGGCGACGGCGACGGCGGGGCGCGAGTGGAGATTCACTCGCGCACCGAGGCCGGACACTGGAAACGCCACGCGGTGGCCCGCGTTTCGGCCGTCGCGGGTGAGGCACCGGCCGCCCAGCCGGTGCCCGTGCCGGCCGGCGCCGGGGGTACCGCGTTGGCACCCGGTGACTTCTACACCGGCCTGCGCCGGACCGGGGCCCATCACGGACAGGCCTTCGCCGCCCTGACCCGGATCGTGCGCACCGACGACGGGTCCACCCAGACCGCGATTGTGCTGCTCGACGAAGCAACCCCCTACCGCGACGCGGTTCTGCACCCGGGGATGCTCGACGCCGCGCTGCAAAGTCTGGCTGCGGCCATGCCCGCCGAAATCCTCGCCAACTCAGGCGAAGTCACCTACCTGCCGGTCGCGATGGAGACCATCCGGGTGTTCGGCGACGTCGGCCGTCGGGCCCGCTGTCGCGCCGAACTGGTCAGCGTTGCCGACGGTGCCGGGGACGCGGTGGGGCAGATCACCCTGACCGACGAATCGGGTGTTCCGACTGCACAGGTGACCGGCGTTTATCTGCGCCGCGTCAAGCGCCAGACGGTCCCGCTTCCGCTTTCCCAGAGGCTGTTCCGAACCGTCTGGGAGGAGGCGCCGGCCCCGCCGGGCGGATCCGCGAAGGGCAGTTGGCTGGTGCTCACCGACGGACCCGATTCGGTCGCAGCCGAATTCGCCGTCGGGTTCCTCTCTCGCGACCGCCGGGTGATCACCGCCGACCTCAACGACGAGTCCGAGGTCCAGAACGCCTTCGCCGAAGTCGCCGGTGACCCCGCCCTGCCACCGGCCGGGGTGGTGTTCATGGCTGCCGACGGAACCACCCGCGACCTGGAGCAGGGTCTGACCCACGCCCGGGAGTTGGTCTGGTCGGCGGCGGCGGCGGTCCGCAGCATCACCGGTGGCTGGCACGGTAGGCCACCACGGCTCTGGCTGGTCACCCGCGGTGGACTGGTGGTCGGGGACGGCCCGGACCGAACAGAGTCAGGCGACCCGGTGGCCGGGACGCTGCGCGGTGTGGTGCGGG
>VERS01000694.1 GCA_018882545.1 Mycobacterium sp. | reverse complement strand
GGACACCAATGTCCACCCCCGCCCGGCGATACCCGCCCCGACCCGATACGCCAACTCCAGCAACTCGGAGTGCCGCGGACTGGCCGCGCAATACACGCAGACCGTCCACGGCGGGTGCGGTTCTACCGGAGGGCGGTCGTCGGGACCTGAGGGCGCCACACCCGAAACCTAGACCAGAGCCCTGGCGGGCCACCTAAAGTCGTCGACTATGCCGGTCCCCACGCCATGGCCTCTCGTCGCTCGACGCGCCCTGGATCAGGTCGTCGAGACCTTGGCGGCCAACCCCGCCGGGGTGGCACTGCTGGGCAACGAGGGCACCGGCAAGACCACCCTTGCCGCGCAGGCGGCCGAACAGCTGGGGCGCGGCGAGCCGCTGTGGGTGGTCGGCACGCTGGCGCAGTCCTCGGTTCCGTTCGGGGCCTTCGGCCCGCTACTTGAGGTCCACGAGGCCGGAAAACCTGCCGCTTTGATCAAGGCCGCGGCGGATTCAATTCGCGCGCAGGCCGATTCGCGTCCGATCATCATCGACAATGCCCGCCTGCTCGATCCACTCTCCGCCAGCCTGGTCTACCGGCTGGCGCAGGAGCCGGTGAGTCCCCTGATCGTCACGGTGCGCTCGGTGCTGCGGATTCCGCAGGTGGTCAGTGCCCTGTGGGGTGACGGCCTGCTCCAACAGCTGGACGTTCTGCCGTTGGACGGAAACGAGACGGCAGCCGTTGTCGCCGCCGCCGGCGGCGGTAGCAGTATTGCCGGCAGCGGCGGTGACCCGGTGGTGCTCTACCGGCGGAGCGCCGGAAATCCCCTGCACCTGCGGATGCTGCTGAGCACCGGCGGTACCGAGGAGACCCTGGCCGGGGCGATCGACCACTATCTGGGCGCACTCACTCCGCCGGTGCGCCGATCGCTCGGGCTTCTGTGCGTCTTCGAGCCGCTGTCCCGCGCCGACCTGATCGCGCTGACCGACGAGGCGACACTTGCTGAGGCGATCGACGCCGGAGCAGTCCAGGTTCGCCAGGTCGGAAGCTCAGATCAGGTTGGGAACGCAGAGTTCGTCTACAGCGGCCATCCGCTGTTCCTCGAGCGACTGGCCACCATGCTCGACAGGGCAGAGGTGCAGCATTTGCGCACCGCGGTGGCCACCCAACTGGCCGCCACCCCGAGTCGCACGCCCGCCGACCGCCTGGGCCGGACCCTGATCGCGCTGCAGGGCGACGGGCCGGTGGACGGCGATGCGGTGGTCGCCGCGGCCCAGGAAGCGCTGCAACTCGGAGATGTCGCACTGGCCGAGCGACTGGCCCGCGGGGTGCTCGAGCGCGGCGAGCATTTCAACGCCCGGCTCGCACTGAGTTCGGCGCTGGGCTGGCAGGGCCGTGGCCGGGAGGCCGACAGCGTGCTGGCGGTGGTTGATCCCGCGAAGCTGTCGGAGGACCAGCTGATGGCCTGGGCGCTGCCGCGGGCCGCGAACCAGTTCTGGATGCTCTCCGAACCCGAGCGGGCCACCATCTTTTTGCAGAATGTTCGGGGCAAGGTCGGCGAAACCTCCTCGCGCATCACCCTGGATGCACTTTCGGCAACCTTCGCGATGAACGCTGGCAATGTCCGACGCGCCCTCGAGGTGGCCGACGAGGTTCTCGGACACGCCGACGCCCCGGATGCGGCGGTGGCGTGGGCGGCCAGTGCCGCGGCTCTGTCCTCGGCCCGGATGGGGCGGTTCGGCGCCGTCGGCCCGGCGATCACGCGCGCCATGGAGGCGGAGCACCCGGGCCTGTTGCGGTTCACCATCGGCCTGGCCG
>VERS01000693.1 GCA_018882545.1 Mycobacterium sp. | reverse complement strand
GGTCGAGCACTTGCCGGCACCACCGGACGAAGTCGCCGGCGGGCAGGGCCGCACCGTTGCCGGCGACGTCTGAAGCGGCGAGTGCGGCGGCGAGGCTGCCGGTGGTGGCCCACCGGAAGATCGCCGGAGCAAAACCCTCATCGGGTTGGCGCGACGGATTCAGCTTGTGTCGGAGTTCATCGACGCGCAGGACGTCGGACAGCCGCCGGGTCTCGGCCAGCGCCCGCCGCACCGCCGGTGTCGGCATCTCGATCGCGTGCACCGGGGTGGGGCCGTCACCGCCGCGTGTCTCGAACACCATCGCCGAGAGCACGGCGGCCAGTTCGGCGGGCTGCAATCCGCGCCAGGCGCCGCCGCGCAGGCACTCGGCGACCAGCAGGTCACTCTCGCTGTAGATGCGGGCCAGCAACCGGCCGTCTTCGGAGATCCGCGGCCCGTCGCCCCCGTCGGGTGCGCCGCCACCGATGAAGCCGCGCTCGGTCAGGAGACCGACGATCCGGTCGAAGGTACGCGCCAGCGAGTTGGTGGCGGCGTTGGCCTTGGCGCGGATCTGCTCGTTGTCCCGTTCCACCCGCAGATACCGCTCCGCGACCCGCACCCGGGCATCCCGATCGGCCATCCGGTGGGCAGGGTGGTTGCGCAGCGACTCGCGCAGCGCGAACAGTTCCGGGTCGACGTCCGGCTCATCCTCGCCGCCGCGCCGTTTGCGAAGAGATGGAACTGCCAGACCCTCGGCGGCTGACCGCAGCGCCGAGGCCAGATCGCGACGGACCCTGGGTTGACGGTGCTCGACCCGTTTGGGCAGGGACATGGAGCCCACCGGTTCGGTGGCACCGGGACAGTCCGCAGAAGAAATCCTTCCTGCCCAACGGTTTTCGGTGAGCACCAGAGGCCGCGGGTCCTCGGAGTCACGGGCGGGCTCCAACACCACGGCCAGACCTCCGCGTCGGCCGGTCGAAATATTGATGATGTCGCCGCGGCGCAACGCAGCGAGCGCATCGCTGGCCGCCTGGCGCCGATGCAACCGCGACGCCCGCGATTGAGCGCGTTCGCGCTCGCTGATCCGGACCCGCAGTCGCGCGTAGTCCACGATGCCCGGCTCAGTGCCATCCGTATGCCGATCCCAGCCCAACTCGGCAGCGATCTCGTCGAGCATCTTCTCGCCGCGCTGCGCACCACGCACCAAACCGACCACCGACCGGTCGGCCTGGTACTGGGCGAAGGATCGCTCCAGTAGTCGGTGAGCCGCGTCGGGGCTGAACTGACTGACCAGGTTGATCGTCATGTTGTAGGACGGGGCAAAGGAACTCCGCAGCGGGAAGGTGCGGGTCGAGGCCAGACCGGCGATCTCGGTCGGTTCGGCCGTGGAATCGTGCGGACTCCAGATCACCACCGCATGACCCTCGACGTCGATACCTCGGCGCCCCGCCCGCCCGGTCAACTGGGTGTACTCCCCAGCGGTCAGTGGCAGGTGCTGTTCGCCGTTGAACTTGACCAGCTTCTCCAGCACCACCGTGCGGGCGGGCATGTTGATGCCCAACGCCAGTGTCTCGGTGGCGAATACGGCCTTCACCAAGCCCGCGGTGAAAAGCTCCTCCACGGTGTGCCGGAAGACCGGCAGCATGCCGGCGTGGTGCGCGGCCAGCCCGCGCAGCAGGCCCTCGCGCCACTCGTAGTAGTCGAGCACCTCGAGGTCGGAGTCGGCGAGATCGCTGCAGCGCCGGTCGATCACCTCGGCGATGCGGGCCTGTTCCTCGGGCGTGGTGAGCTTGAGCGAACTGCGCAGGCACTGTT
>VERS01000080.1 GCA_018882545.1 Mycobacterium sp. | reverse complement strand
ATCTGGTCGCCTACGGGTTCAGCACGGTCGGGGCCTTCGCCCTGGTCGGGGTGGTCCGCGACGCCGACGGCGTCGAGCAGACCGACCTGGCCCGCTGGGCCGGGCTGGGCCGCCGCTATCCGGTCGCCGGGGTGGTCTTCTCGCTGTTTCTGCTGGCGTTCGCCGGTATTCCGCTGACCAGTGGGTTCGTCAGCAAGTTCGCGGTGTTCAAGGCGGCCGGCGAGGGCGGGGCCATCCCCCTGGTGCTGATCGGTGTGCTGGCCAGCGCGATCGCCGCCTACTTCTACGTGCGGGTCATCGTGCTGATGTTCTTCACCGACCCGCCCGAGGACGCCCCCGAGGTCGCCCCGCCCGGCCCGCTGAGCGTGGCGGCGATCGGGCTGACCGCAGTGATCACCTTCGCCCTCGGCGCGCTGCCGCAGCCGCTGCTCGATCTAGCCGGATCCGCCGCGGACTTCCTGTCCTGACCCTGCCCGGCTCGACCCCGCGCCGCGGCCCGCTGATCAGTCCTCGAACTGCACGAAGGTCTTCGTCGCGAGGTTGGGCCCGATCATCTCGGTGAGGATCCGCTGATGTTCGGGGTGGTCGCGGTAGGCCAGGAAATGCTCACGGGAGTCGAACACGCCGACGACGCCGAAGTCATAGGTGCCCGGGGACATCCCGATATCGCTGCCGCACCGGTAGCTCTGCACACCCTGCAGGCGGGGGATCAACTCCCGCAGCGCGGCGGCCACCGGCTCACCCGAAAACCCGTCATTCCACTTGAAGGTGACGATGTGCACGAAGGCCATCGGGTATTGCTATCACACCGGCCGGGTGAGGCGGACCGCCCGCCGGGGTTTCCGAATTCGGCGCGATAAACACCATCTCGTCGCCCGCTTGCAGTCTCTCGTCGGACGGGGGGACGATAAGCCGCTCACCGCGGACCACGACGGCCAGGACCGTGTTCTGCGGCATCGCGATATCGCACACCCTTTGTCCCAGAAGCGAATCCTCGGCCGCGAGAGTCAGTTTCTCGACCTCCGAACGGCCGTCCCGCAGCCCCATCAGACGGATCAGGTGTCCCACATCGATGGCTCCCTCGACGGAGGCGACCATCGCCCGCGGTGTGCAGACCGCGACGTCGACGCCCCAGTCACCGGTGAACAGCCACTCGTTGGCGGCGAGATTGACCCGGGCCACCACTCGTGGGACCCCGAATTCGCTTTTGGCCAGGAGGGACAACGCCAGGTTGGCCTTGTCGTCGCCGGTAGCGGCGATGACGGTGTCGCAGTTCTGCAGTTCGGCCTCCTCCAACGTCGCCAGTTCGCAGGCGTCGGCGAGGAGCCAGTCGGCGGCCGGGACGGTGTCCGGGCGGTAACGCTCGGGGATGCGTTCAATGAGCAACACCTTGTGACCGTTGCCGAGCAACTCCGCGGCGACAGCCCGACCGACAGCCCCGGCTCCGGCGATCGCGATACGCATTCCGAGGTCCTCCCCACGGGGCTGATTTACTTACTCTTATCGCACATCACCACGAACCGCGAACCTTAAACCGCTAACGAGGATGGATGAGCCTGCAGCAGCTGTACGTCGTGCTGCTGGCCGCCGGAGTGGTGCTGCTTGCCAGCATCGTGGCGACCCGGGTGGCCACCATCGTCGGGCTGCCCAGCCTGTTGGTGTTCCTCTTCGTCGGCATGGCCATCGGCGAGGACGGCCTCGGACTGTACTTCGACGACGCTCAACTCGCGCAGACCCTGGGCACCGCCGCGCTGGGGATCATTCTCGTCGAAGGCGGATTGACGACGAGGCTCAGCGACATCCGCCGAGTCCTCGCCCCGGCCGGAGTTCTGGCGACGGTGGGGGTTGCGGTCAGCACCGCACTGACGGCGACGGCGGCGCACTTCCTGATCGGGCTGGAGTGGCAGCTGGCGCTGCTGCTGGGGGCGACGGTCTCCTCGACCGACGCGGCCGCGGTGTTCTCGGTGCTTCGGGTGGTGCCACTGCCCAAGCGCCTGGTCGGGTTGCTGGAAGCCGAGTCGGGATTCAACGACGCCCCCGCGGTCATTCTCGTGCTGCTGTTCAGCACCATCCCGTTGACGCTGGATCCGGCCTCGATCCTCACCGGTCTGGCCTATCAGTTGAGCGTCGGTGTGGCCATCGGACTCGGCTGCGGAATCGTCGGGGCGATCGCGTTGCGCCGCATCGCCCTACCCGCATCGGGACTGTATCCGCTGGCCACCTTCGCGTTGGGCATGCTGGCTTTCGCCGCCGGCGGGGCCGTACACGCCAGCGGATTCATCGCCGCCTACCTCGCCGGGGTCGTGCTGGCCAACTCCGGTCTGCCGCACCGGTCGGCCATCCGATCCTTCGCCGAGGGGGCCGGTTGGCTGGCCCAGATCGGATTGTTCGTTCTGCTCGGGTTACTGGTGTCGCCGGACAAGTTGCCCGGCGAGGTGTTTCCGGCGATCGTCGTGGGTCTGGTGTTGCTGCTGCTGGCGCGCCCGGTCGCGGTCCTGGTGTGCCTGCTGCCGTTCCGGATTCCCTGGCGCGAGCAGGCATTCGTCTCCTGGGCCGGCCTGCGCGGTGCGGTGCCGATCGTGTTGGCCACCTTCCCCATCGTCGAGGGTGTGCCCCACAGCGACCGGCTCCTCAACATCGTGTTCATTCTGGTGGTGGTGTTCACCCTGGTACAGGGGCCGAGTCTGCCGGCGGTCGCCCGGCAACTCGGAGTGACCCGCCGCGACACCACCCGGGAAATCCAGGTGGACTCCGCTCCACTGGACGTGCTGGGGGCGGAGTTGCTGACGTTGACGGTGGCGCCGGGATCCCGGCTGCACAACGTCAGCGTGCTCGAACTGCGCCTCCCCGAGCCCGGGGTGGTCACGCTGGTCATCAGAGCCGGCAAGTCGTTCGTACCGCAGCCGGCCACCCGCATCGAGGTCGGCGATGAGCTCTTGATCGTCACCACGACGACAACACGGGAGGCGGCCGAGAGACGGCTGCGGGCGGTCAGCCGCCGCGGTCGGCTCGCGCACTGGTTCGACGAGTACGGCGCGCCGGACTGAAACGGTAACCGGGCGATACCTCCGGTGCGCGGACCCAACCCGGCGTAACGTCATGGCGCGGAGGACCACGTGACCAACCAGCCGACCGTCGACACCGAGGTCTCGCGCCTGCAGCGGTCGGGACGCGACACCAGCACCATCCCGGCCGTGTTGTCGCGGTGGCTGTCGGGTCTGCTGCCGGGCGGTGTCACCCCGGAGGTGACCGTGGAGAGCGGCGTCGACGCCAACGGGATGTCCTCGGAGACAATCATCCTGACCGGCCGCTGGACCGAGGACGGCGCGCCGGTCGAACAGAAGTGGGTGGCCCGGGTCGCACCGACAGCCCAGGACGTGCCGGTGTTCCCGGCCTACCGGATGGACCACCAGTTCGAGGTGCTGCGCCTGGTCTCCGAACTCACCGACGTGCCGGTACCGCAGGTGCGCTGGATCGAACCGACCGGCGAACTGCTGGGCAGTCCGTTCTTCCTGATGGACCACGTCGAGGGGATCGTTCCACCCGACGTGATGCCCTACACCTTCGGCGGGAACTGGTTCGCCGACGCTCCCGCCGCCAGGCAGCGCGAACTGCAGGACGCCACCGTCGCCGTCCTGGCTTCGCTGCACGCAATCCCCGATGCGCCAGGCACATTCGGCTTTCTGATCGACGCCGATCCGCCGGGCCCGACACCGCTGCACCGGCACTTCGGCTGGCTCAAGGGGTGGTACGAATTCGCGGTCCCGGAAATCGGGCGCTCGGCCCTGGTCGAACGCGCACTGGCCTGGCTGGAGCAGAACTTCCCTGATGACATCGCCGCCGCCCGGCCGGTGCTGGCCTGGGGCGATTCGCGGATCGGCAATGTGCTCTACCGGGACTTCCAGCCGGTGGCGGTACTGGATTGGGAGATGGCGACTCTCGGGCCGCGCGAGCTCGACATCGCGTGGATCGTGTTCGCGCACATGGTGTTCCAGGAGCTGGCCGGGTTGGCCGGGCTTCCCGGACTGCCGGATGTGCTCAGGGAGGACGACGTCCGCGACACCTACCAGCGGCTGTCCGGGGTGGAGTTGGGCGAGCTGCGGTGGTTCTACGTCTACTCCGCGGTGATCTGGTGTGTGGTGTTCATGCGCACCGGTGCCAGACGGGTGCACTTCGGCGAGATCGCCAAACCCGACGACGTGGAGTCGCTGTTCTACCACGGGGGTCTGCTGCGCCGACTCCTCGCTGAGGAGGCATAGAAAGTGCTTGGGCCGCTTGACGAATTCCCCCTCCACCAGGTGCCTCATCCGATCGCCTGGCCGGGTTCCTCGGACCGGAACTTCTACGACCGCTCCTACTTCAACGCCCACGACCGTACCGGGGACATCTTCGTCATCACCGGCATCGGCTACTACCCCAACCTCGGTGTCAAAGACGCCTTCCTGCTCCTCGCCCGCCGCGGGACCGGCCAGCACCAGACCGCGGTGCACCTGTCCGACGCGATCGACGCCGACCGGCTCAACCAGTGCGTCAACGGCTACCGCGTCGAGGTCATCGAGCCGCTGCGCCGGCTGCGGATCACGCTGGAGGAGACCGAGGGCATCGCCTGCGAGCTGACCTGGACGGGCCTGTTCGACGCGGTCCAGGAGCAGCGTCATGTGATGCGCTCGGGCACCCGGGTCACCCTGGACGCGCAGCGCTTCGCCCAGCTGGGCTCCTGGAGCGGCAGTCTGACCGTCGACGGCGAGGAGATCACCGTCGACCCGGCCAACTGGATCGGCACCCGGGACCGCTCCTGGGGCATCCGGCCCATCGGCGAACCGGAGCCGGCCGGGCGGCCGGCCGACCCGCCCTTCGAGGGCATGTGGTGGCTCTACGTGCCGATGGCCTTCGACGACTTCGCGGTCGTCATCATCATCCAGGAGGAGCCGAGCGGATTCCGGACCGTCAACGACTGCACCCGGGTCTGGCGCGACGGTCGCGTCGAGCAACTGGGCTGGCCCCGGGTCAAGATCCACTACCGTTCCGGCACCAGGATTCCCACCCGCGCGATCATCGACGCCACCGACGCCACCGGAGCCCCGCTGCGTTTCGAGATCGAGTCCAAGCTTCCGGTACCCATCCACGTCGGCGGTGGTTACGGCGGCGACGCGGACTGGCTGCACGGGATGTGGAAGGGCCCTGCATTCACGGAGCGGCGCAGCTACGACATGGCCGATCCGGCCATCGTCGGGCGTAGCGCGTTCGGCGTGATCGACCACGTCGGCCGGGGGCTGTGCTACGACGACTCGACGGTGATCCACGAGGGCTGGGGCCTGTTCGAGCACGGTGCGCTGGGCCGCCACGACCCGTCCGGCTTCGCCGACTGGCTGACCGTCGCGCCCTGATCAGGGCGCGTCGGCCGCCGTCACGCCAAGGCCTCGACGATCGCGGCCAGCACCTCCACCGGGATGGGCCCGGGCTGGTAGAGGCACACCCGGTCGGTGAGTCCGCCGGTCGCGGCGACCCGATCGCGGATGTGCGCGGCGATCTGCGCCGGCGTGCCGCAGGCGGCGATGGTGTGCAGAACCTCATCGCCGATCAACCCGCCCATCTCGGCCCACCGGCCCTGCTTGGACAGCGCGTTGAGTTCCGGTTGCAGATCACCCCACCCGTGGGACTCCAGGACAGGGCGGTAGGCGGGGGTGGAGCCGTAGAAGGCCAGCAGCCGTCGGGTGGTCTCGTGGTCATCGCCCGGGGAGACGATCACCTCCGGGATGACCACGAAGTCGCTGCGGCCCGAGGCGGCAAGGCCCGCCCGCACCCGCGGCATGGTCGCCTCGACCAGGAACCGCGTCGACGAGAAGGGCATCACCAGCAGTCCGTCGGCGGTCTCGGCCACCGCCCGGGTCAGCTGCGGGCCGAGTGCCCCCACGTAAATCGGCGGGGGCCCATAAGGATTCGGTCCGGGGTTGAACGTCGGCGTCATCAGGGTGTGGCGGTAGAACTCGCCCCGGAAGTCCAGCCGCCCGCCGTCCTGCCAGACCCCGAAGACGGCCCGCAGCGCACCGACGAGTTCCCGCATCCGGGCCACCGGCCGCTCGAAGTCAGCGCCGTAGCGCTTTTCGATCTGGGTGCGGATCTGGGTGCCCAACCCGAGGGTGAACCGTCCGCCGGACAGCAGTTGGTGGTCGTAGGCCTGATGAGCCAGCTGCACCGGGTTGCGCGGGAACCCGATGGCCACATTGGTCATCAGGTCCAGGCCGCCGACCGCCGAGGCCAGTGTCAGCGGGGCGAACACATCGTGCGGACCCTCGAAGGTGAACACCCCGGCCGCGCCGGCCTCGCGCAGCGCCGCGGCCCGGGCGGCGGCGTCCAGCGGGCCGAACAGGGCGGTGAGCACCTTCACCGACCCAACCCTAGAAGAACTTCGGCGCGGTAAACGCCGGTCACCGAACGTCGGCGCGCCGAAATCGGTAAGACTGGGCTCATGACGCATGACGTGGTGGTGATCGGGGCCGGCCTGGCCGGACTGACGGCGGCGCGGGAACTGACCGGCCGCGGATTCGACGTGGTGGTGCTCGAGGGCCGCGACCGGGTGGGCGGGCGGACATTCTCGGGCACCCTGGCCGGCAACCCGGTCGACCGCGGCGCCTCGTTCGTCGGGCCGACCCAGGACGCAGTGCTCAAACTGGCCGCCGACCTGGGCTGTCCGACCACCCCGACCTACCACAGCGGGGCCAATCTCATCCGCTGGCGCGGCCGGGTGCACCGGTACAGCGGGACGATCCCCAAGCTGGGACTGCTGGGACTGCTCGACATCGGCCGCATCCAGTGGCAGTTCGAACGGGTCGCCCGCGCAGTCAGCATCACCAAGCCGTGGACATCCCGCGACGCCGCCAAACTCGACAGCATCAGCCTGGGCGGCTGGTTGCGCTCGATCAGGGCCACCGCCGGGTCGCGGGACCTGATGTCGATCATGACCCGGGTGACCTGGGGTGCGCTACCCGACGAGATCTCCATGCTGCACGCCGCCCGCTACGTCAAGTCAGCCGGCGGACTGGACCGGTTGCTCGGTGTCGTCGGCGGGGCCCAGCAGGACCACTTCGCCGGCAGCAGCCATGAGATGTCCCGCCGCATGGCCGCCGAACTGGGTGACCGGATCCGGTTGGGCGCGAGGGTCTGCCGCATCGAGTGGTCCGAGGACGCCGTCGCGGTGACCTCCACCGCCGGGGTGGTCGAGGCCCGTCAGGCCATCCTGGCGATCCCGCCGGCCCACCGGCTCGACATCGACATCGCCCCGGCCCTGCCGATCGAGTACCAGCAACTGGCCCAGCGTTGGCCCCAGGGTGCGGTGACCAAGGCCTACGCGGCCTACCCGACCCCGTTCTGGCGGGCCAGGGGCCTCTCCGGGCAGGCACTGTCCGATCAGGGCCCGGTGTTCATCACCTTCGATGTCAGCCCGGCCGACGGCACCGGGATCCTGCTGGGCTTCACCGACCCGCACGGTTTCGACGCCCAACCCGAGCAGCAACGCCGTCAGCAGGTGCTGGCCTGTTTCACCGCACTCTTCGGCGAGCAGGCCGCCCACCCCGTCGACTACCTCGATCAGCGCTGGGGAGCTGAGACGTTTGCGCCGGGCGGGCCGACCGCCGCGGTGCCGCCCGGGTCGTGGACCGAGTTCGGCCGGCTGTTGCGCCGACCGGTGGGTCCGCTGCACTGGGCCGGTACCGAGACCGCCGACGAGTGGACCGGTTACATGGACGGCGCGGTGCGCTC
>VERS01000692.1 GCA_018882545.1 Mycobacterium sp. | reverse complement strand
GCTGTCGGGCCTGTCCACCGCGCTGGCCGCGGCGTTCGCCGGCAACGGTTCAGCGGACGGCGAGCCCGGCACCCGTCCGGCCCGACCGCGTCATGTAGCCGACCGGGCCGATGCCAAGCGCCCTCGCCCGCCGCTGGAACGCCGGACCAAGACCGCCCGACGGCCGGTGGAGCAGACCGGCCGGCCGCCGCAGCCGGGTGAACCGCCGCGGCGCCGCCAGCCGGCCCGCCAGGCGGCCCGCGATGAGCGCCGGTCAGCCGAGCCGCGCAGATCCCGCGAACCGCGCCGCCCCCCGCCGCAGCGGGGACGCCCCGTCGAGCGCGAGCCCAGTGCGCCCCGGCCGGCGCGCGGTGGCCGGTCAGACCCCCGTGAAGCCGGGCGTGGTTACCCGCCCCGCCCGCAGTACGGCCCCAATCCGGCGGGCCATGAGCAGTGGCGGCGGCCGGTTCCAGGCCCGCCGGCCGGGGCGTATCACCCGGTCTCCCGGATGCGCTACCGCGACTCCGGCCCGATCGACGGGCCCTACGAGCCGGGTCCGCCCCGCAGTCGACCCCGCCGCTAGGACCGCGCCGGGCGGATCTCCCGGGGCAGGGCGAAGACCAGCGTCTCGTTGGCCGTGGTGACGGTTTGCACTGTGCCGTAACCCAATTCGGCGAGGCGCTCCAGCACCCCGCGGACCAGGATTTCAGGAACCGAGGCGCCGGAGGTCACCCCTACGGTGTTCACCCCGTTGAGCCAGGTCGGCTCGACGTCCTGGGCGTAGTCGACCAGGTACGCCGCCCCGGCGCCGGCGCCCAGCGCCACCTCGACCAGCCGCACCGAATTGGACGAGTTGCGGGAGCCGACCACGATGACCAGATCGCACTCCGGGGCCATCGCCTTCACCGCGCCCTGCCGATTCTGGGTGGCATAACAGATGTCGTCGCTGGGCGGATCCTGCAGGGTGGGGAAGCGCTCGCGCAGCAGCGCCACCGTCTCCATGGTCTCGTCGACGCTCAGGGTGGTCTGGGACAGCCAGATCACTTTGCCGGGGTCACGGACGGTGACCTCGCCGACCGCGTCGGGCCCGTCCACCAGCTGGACGTGATCGGGCGCCTCACCGGAGGTGCCGATCACCTCCTCGTGACCCTCGTGCCCGATCAGCAGGATGTCGTAGTCCTCCCGGGCGAAACGCTTGACCTCGTTGTGCACCTTGGTCACCAGTGGGCAGGTGGCGTCGATGACCTGAAGGTTCCGCTCGGCGGCACTCTCATGCACGGTGGGCGCCACCCCGTGCGCGGAGAACACCACGATGGCACCCTCGGGCACCTGGTCGGTCTCATCGACAAAGATCGCCCCCCGCTGGGCGAGCGTCTCCACGACGTGCCGGTTGTGCACGATCTCATGGCGGACATAGACCGGCGCCCCGTGCTTCTCCAGGGCCCGCTCGACGGTCTCCACCGCACGGTCCACCCCGGCGCAGTAGCCCCGCGGCTCGGCGAGCAGCACCCGTTTGCCGTCGCGGTGCGCGGCTGATCCGGTGGCGCCCGGAATACCCATGTTCACGGATGACGGCATGGATGGCATGGTTTAAGCCTACGTTCTCCCCCGTAGGACCGGGCCAGCCGTAGGCTGGGGGCCATGGCTACCGCACCCTACGGGATCCGGCTGCTGGTCGGCGCCGCCGTCACCGCGCTGGAGGAGACCCGAAAGCTGCCGCAGACCATCGTCATGTACCCGATGACCGTGGCCAGCACCGTCGCGCAGATCGTCATGAAGGTCCAGCAGGACTTGGCCGGCCTGGCGATCAAGGGCGACGCCACCTTGGAGAC